>JAZRPU010000120.1:0-10875 GCA_045649365.1 Eubacteriales bacterium
TTCGGAAGATAATGATTCTTTAGTATCATCATTGTTTAAAGGGTCAGAATGCAAAAAGGGAATTTGCTCTTTTAAAATCGATTTATCACCCGTTAAACGTATATATTTTGCTACAACGTAAGGAAGCCACAAATAATCGTCTGAACATTCTGTTCTCACTCCCGTCTGTTCTCCCTTGAGTTCATGCCACCAATGCATAACGTCGCCTTCTTCATATTGATGCATCGATGCATTAAGCAGATGTTTTCTTACTTCTTCGGGCTTTGAATAAACCAATGAAAGACAATCCTGAAGCTGATCTCTGAATCCAAAAGCTCCTCCATTTTGATAGTATCCTGTTTTGGAATAAAATCTTGATGCTGAAGTTTGATAAAACAAAAAAGGAAAAATTGTGTCTATTGACTTGTGTTCTGTATCAAAGCTGATTGGCGGAACAAAGGATTTGGAAAATTCCTCTTGTAAGGATTTTTCGGCAAGTGCATTTTCTAAAGAGATGCTTTGGGGAAATTCATCATTGGGATTTTCTCCAATTCTGAATAAACTCTTTGCCCCCGTTGCAAAAACGTTTATTTCTTCTCCGTGAGGAAGAGAAAATGGTTTTGTGTTTTCAGACCCTGAAGCCGAACAAAAGCCATATATATTTTCGTGAGAAATATTCATACTGTCATGAAAAACAACAGAGCTTTCTTTTTTTTCTTCCTGCTTTTTAAATTGTATTGTGCTTTCCGAAAAAAGATTCTCTCCCAAAATTGGCTTGAAGCTATACATGGCTGTTATTCCTTCTTCCGAAAAAGAAACTATTATATATTTCTCTTTTTTTTCGGGGGAAACGAAAGTGCAAATGGAAAACTTAACCTTAAAAAATTCTCCTTCATAAATGGCAACACCGTTTTTACATTTAAAAGTATTACTTATTTTACAAAGGTCAAACAGCTTATTGTCATAAAATGCATATACTTTTTCTCCGCATATTGCAGTAGGGGACTCGTCATAATACGAAAGCTTTAAAAGTCTTGAATTTTCGGAAAAAGTAAACCCTAATGACGAATCTGTAATAACGCTTCCGAAATTTTTTCCCGATAAAACGTAGGCATAGGGCTTTCTTTCAGAAAGACTATTTTTGAAAAATATAAATTCTCCTTTTTCCACGTTGATAAATTCATCTGATTTTTTGTTTTTTAGAATCTCTTCTTTTATGGGAAAAATCAAGTTTTTATCTTCTGTTGAGTAAATCTGATTTGAAATCGTTTTAAAGGAAGCAAAAGAATTTTTAGCTGAATATATTTCCTTGTCTGATGAAACACTTAATAAACGTATTCCCGGACTTTTGTCTTTCAAGTCACCGCCACCGTATTTATTAATGATGGAAAGGATTTTATGCTCGGTTTTTCTGAAATAATGGTCTTCTTCATCAAAGAAAATAAACAGCTCATATTTTAAATGAGCGCGGTATGATAAAACGTATGCTTTTATATATTCCGCGATTTCCGCCTTGCAAAAGTCTTTTATATATAAAGCAAAAATAGGATAATCTCCGCTTATTCCTTTTTTCCAAAGCTCTCTTCTTACAGAAACAAAATCTTCTTCTGCTTGTTTTACTTTTTTAAAAAGAATCTTTGATGCTATTTTTGACGTTAAAATCGGGTCTACCGTTGATTGACTTTTAGAAACGTAAGATTTCCTCTTTTTTTCTTTTTCGCAAGCGGCTTTGCTTTGTTGCTTGTTTTTTCCTACTCCAACGTAAAATCTGCAACATCCCCCCGATATTGATGATGCCTTTACATAGCAAAGCGGGTAAACAGCTCTTTCTGTGGAAACACTTTCTTTTATATTCATTTCTTCAAAATAGCTTCCAACGTTAAAATAATCTCTTGTTGTAAGATAGGTTTCTATTTTTTTATCACATTGAACACAAACAACGAATTGAGAGTTTTTTTCTCTGATGAAAATGCTTTCACTTTCTACGTCATATTCTACTCGTATCTTCATCATTGAAAAAGATTTTCCCGAATAATATTCTTTGTTTTCTTTCATTTGAGGCTCAAAAACAATAAAGGGAGAATATTTTCTTTTGATGTTTCCTTTTGTTTCAATTACAAAGCAGTCCCCACGCTCTGAAATTCTGTAGTTAACGCTGGCAGCAAAATCTTTGTTTGAAATAATATGAGATGAATAATCGTTCCCGAATTCAAAGGAGCAATCGTTGAAAGTGTCAGATAAAAGCGGCGCGGGATAGTGAATTTTATCTTGTTGGTCAATAAAACCTGCGGCAAAGGAATGATTGATTTTACCTATACTGAATTGTGCTTCGTTAATAGGAATGCCTCTGTATAAAAGCTGAACTGTACCGCAATCAGCTATTCTTAAATCAAGGTTTCCCGAAGAAATGAGTGCAACTTTAGGGTCTTCCATGGAAGGCTTTGACGTTACTCCGTCAAAAAGCTTTGAGGAAAGCTTTGCAGTTTCGGTTTCAGAAATCGGATTTTTATAAACGGGAGTATTTGTGGGGATTCTTTCTTTTAAAAGGTCAGAAGAAGCGTTCATTTCTTCATCGTTCATGAATCTTTTTATAAAAATCCCATCAAAACATTCGTTTGCAGCTGCAATGAGGCTCATGCCCATGTGATGTGACATATAGCTTTTTACTATTGCCTTCCCATTTGAAAAATCAACGCTTTCATAAAAACCGTATCTGCCCCATAAACCTTCTTCTTTGAATTTTTTTAAATTTGCCAGAGAAGATTTTCGGTTAATGCAAAGAGTGAGAAATGAAGAGTAAGGAGATAAAACCAATTCGTTTTTAGGATATCTTTTAAGGGAAAGAGAGGGGACACCGTGGGCTTTATATTGGTAATTCAATTCGCTGTCAAAAGAATAAAATCCGCTTTCCGACATTCCCCAAAACCGTGAAACAGATGCTCTCTTCTGAACGTTGAATGCAAAGGAAAGAGCCTCGTAGGAAAAAGAATTTTTGTAGAGAGGGAGAAAAAGAACGGGCATAAAATATTCAAACATTGTTCCCGACCATGAAGCCATTCCCAAGTATCCTTTTTCACTTATAAGTGTTCTTCCTAACGCTTTCCAATGTTTAGCGGGCACTTGACATGTTGCGGTAGCAAAATAACTTGTCGTTCTTGCTTCGCTCATGAATAGGTCGTAACAATTTTCTTCTGATTTCCCAGTTTCTCCATTTATGCCTATAGTAAAGAGCTTTTTCTTCTTGTTATACAGAATTGAAAAATCAGCATCCTTAATCAACCTTTCAGCCCTTTGAGAAAGCTCAAAAAGATTAAGCTCTTTCAACCCTTCTTTAAGGCATACAAGCATTGTGATAAAATTCCCGCTGTCTACTGTGGATATGAATTTGTTACCCAAGATTTTCAAATGCTTAAGCTCATACCAGTTATATAAATGTCCGTGATTTTTTTCTAGCTTTTCTACAACGGATAACGTGTGATTTATTCTTTTTTCGCATTCATCAATGGATATAAACCCAAAGTCAACTGCTGCAAGACATGAAATTAAATAGAATCCTATATTTGTAGGCGATGTTCTGAATGCTATTGCATCAGTTGGCGCAGTCTGAATATTGTCGGGGGGAAGATAATTTGTTCTTGCATCAACGTTTTCAGCAAAAAAATCCCATATTTTTTCAGAATACTTATATAGTGTTTCTTTTTCATCTTCATCAATTGGCTTTTCAGCTTTAATACGTCTGGATGAAAAAAACAAAAATAAGGGGGTGAAAATCCAACATATACCAAGTACACAGAATATAATTTTTTTACTCAATAATAAAAGTATCCCTGCAAAAACGTTTGAGAAAAATCTTGAATAATATCCTAAAACAGAGGATGAAGAAGACCTTTCATTTTGTCCAAAGGTTTTCCATTCCAAAAGCTTTTTCTTTGATATAAACATTCGGTAAAGGCTTTTTACTGTGGCGTTAAGGCTAACAAAAGCGTGATGAGGCATTACAGATATTTCGTATATAAGCCTTAAAGCGTTGGAGGCATATACGCCAGACACTTTTGAATAAAATCTTCTTCCAATAACTGTGCTTTTGTTGTATGCTCTGAAGGGAGCAAAAAGCAAAACGGACAAGAAGGGAAAAAGCAAATACAAAAGAGAAAAAAGCGTTCCTGCAACACTTTTTTGAATTGTGTTAAAAGCAGAAATGAACAAAAGCAAAAGTGAAAAAGCTGGGGTGATGTGGCGAAGCACGTTATTCAGTATTTTGAAAACTGAATAAGATGACATATATTTGTTTTTCAAAAATATTAAATTCTGAATATCTCCTCTTATCCATCTATGAAGTCTGGAAAAATAGGAAAGCGCATTTGTTGGTGCTCCATCAGTTACTGTTATGTCAGAAACAAGTCTGCATCTCAACAAATTTCCTTCAGGCATATCGTGGCTTAAAACAGTGTTGGATGGCATGTTAGGAATTACCGTTGCTTTGTATAGCTCTATATCTATAAGTCCTTTTCCGCAGAAAATTCCACTTTCAAATACAGACTGAAATCTATCGTATGATGCACTTTCGTAACTATCCAACCCACCAGCCCCCGTAATAAAGCTTTGAAAATGAGTTTGGTTTTCATGCACAAGACTGAATTTTACCGCTGGTTGAAAAACTCCGTATCCTTTAACTACCTTACCATTTTCCAATACAGGCTTGTTTTGTGGGTGTAATGCACAAGAAACCGCCTCTTTGACTGATGAAAATCCTATACCCGTGTCTGCATCAAGAAGAAAAAGATATTTTACTCCTGAAAGTGCCGAAATATTTCCGTGAGAATAGTCAAATTTTTCTCCTGCAGTAATAAAATTAACAAGAGCTGTTATTGCTCCTCTTTTCCTTTCCTCGCCATAGCATATTTTTTCATCATCAACGTACTTTTTGTTCCTTGCGAAAACGGTGAATTTATTTTTGTATTTGCAGTTTAATAAAGTAATCCTTGAAAAAAGGTCTTTCATGACTGACTTTTCGATTTCTGTAGGAAAGACGTCTTTTCCTTCTGGAAAATCCGCAAGTACGGTAAAACAAATATTTTCATCTCTGTTTAAAAGATAGAATCGTTCCAGATTCTTGCATATATCTTCGTTGTCTTTTATATCTGTCAAAAGTGTGGAAATAACAACTGCAGTTTTCCCCTCTTTAGGAATCTCGTTCAATTCAAGTCGGGGGCAAGGGCGTGTTTTTTCCGATGCAGACATCAACATATCAGAAAAATTCATTGCAGTAACAATTATTGCAGGTAACGAAAACAATGCCCCAATGCTTCCCAAAAAATAAACCGATACAACCGTTGAAAAAAGGGCGAAAAAAGATGATAAAACAGTAAAAAGAACGGCGGGAAGCTTTTCTTCTTTGAAAAGCAAATCGCCAATAAAAGTACTGTTTTCCCAACAGTATTGTCCTAAAAGTTCGGAAGCCATTTTTTCATGTATTTTTTGATTTTCACAAAAGTCAGAAAAAGTTTCTCTGTATCTGTTTTTGGTCATGCTGTCCATAATGGAAAACGATGGCTCATGTTCAATAAACGTTTTTTCTGTTTTTGAGCTTTGAGATATGATTTTTTCAAAATCCCAGTTTTCTTTATCTCTCAAAAGCTTTATTGCCGACGGTAAATTGTTAATCCCTTCATCGCTTTTTTCGGGAACGTCAGCATTTTCGCAAATTCTTCCGATTTCGTAAATGCAAGCGGCACATATCATTGATGATATATCGAAAAGCTCCTTGTAAGTGAAATAGTATTCTTTCCCCAAAGAAAGCAAAAACGCGGAAAAACTTTTTTCGCTTGTTGAAAAATTCTTCTCTGACAGGAAATTGTATATATGCATAAAAAGGGGAGGATATGGCTTGTCACTTAAAAAAGGAGAGCTTTTGCTTTGTTCATAGGCGGAACTTAAAATGTGAAAGTTATCATAAATCTGAATATACCCCACAGACGAATATTTAGGATCTTTTAAATTCCGTTTGTATGAACGTTCGATGCTTTTCCATGAGTATTTCAAAAGTGCGCGATATGTTTGGGGTTGCTTTTTAAAGTTTTTAAGTTTTGTTGTGAAACTATTATATTTCATAAAAAAATCACCTCACTGTATTATCAGCAGTGAAGTGAAGTTTTAATCAAAATTTTTGTTGTTTTTTCCACTTTTTTACCAATTTTATGGTAAACAAAAAGAAAATAGTTAAAAACGAGAGGTAAAGAGATGAATTTCCCAGAATTACATATAGCGTCTTTCTGTTTGAAGCATACCCTTTTCCCAAAATGCATTCTTCTGTAAGAATACCACTTTCTTCTTTAATAATTCCTTTTGATGATATTATACATGATATTCCCGTGTTGGCAGAACGAAAAACGTATCTTCCCGTTTCTATAGCGCGAATAACGCTTTGATTTTGATGTTGTTTTACAGCAAGACCGTCTTTGTACCATGAATCATTTGTGGAAACAGCTAATATTTCAGCACCTTTTAAAACGTTTTCACGAGCTAACGATGAAAAAACAGAGTCATAACAAACCAACGGGCCATAAATAGTATTATCGTGGGAGGGGAGCGGTTGACATTCTGTCCCCTCAATGTATGATGAGTCAAGATTAAGCTCTTTTATTGCAGGGACTAAAGCACCAATAATATCCAGCGAGGGAACTTTTTCTCCGAAGGGAACTAATTTTTGTTTAACGTATGGAGTAGAAGTTGTCCCATCGGGATAAATTGCAATCATTGCATTGTATTTGCCTTCGTTTTCGCTTTTTAGAATAACACCGAAAATTACAGTAACATTATATTCTTTTGCTGTTTTTGAAATTGTTTTATAAATTAATCCATTTTCAGTATATACAGCAGGGAAGACAGTTTCTGCCATAAGCACAACGTCACATTTTTGCTTTTCAAGACTTGTTCGTATAAGCTTGTCATGTTGTGAAAGAATGTCATATAAAACGCCGGCTTGCCATTTTTCTCCCATTGCCACGTTGCCTTGAATAATGCAAACAGAAACTTCTTTTCCTTTTTCTTCCGGAATTATGAAAATAATACTTCCCAACAAGAAATTGAAAGAAAGAACTAAAGCTGCCGCTTTAATTAAAGTTTTGTTTTTTCTGTTATTCAAAAAAGAAGCTATACAACAGCAAGAAAAGACCGTAATAAAAGTGATTATACCATTTCCGAAAAGGGAAGCGGTTTGAATGAACGGGAGAAGCTTAACCAATGAAAGCGAAACGTTTACCCAAGGGAAAGCGAGGAATCCGAGAGATAGGGAAAACTCAAATATTACCCACAACGCTCCGCATGAAATAGCATGAACAAAAGGGGAGGTTTTGAAATTATCAGATAAACATAAAATTACTCCGCCAAGCGTTCCGTGGATTAAGGATGAGGCAAGCCATGCAAAGATAACAATGCTTATTCCTTGAATCGTTGTGAAGTCATATCCTTCTAAAGGATAAAGCTTAAAAAATAGAGTGTATATGGTAAGGAATTGTCCTAAAAAGAAAAGAGAAAAACGTTTAAATGAACGAGAAAATATTTTTTTCTTTTTTACTGTTTCGATTGTTTCTGTGGATAAATAAAAGAACAATATAAGCCCCAAAAACGTTAATGGAAAAAGCCACTCCTGCATAGAAGGAGTGGCAAAAATTATTCCACTTATAAAAGAGAATACGTATTTGTGAGATTTTATAAAGTTGAGTGTTTTATTCATAAAGTCAATAAATGCAGTTTTTCATTAAATTTATTTGTTCGTCGAACATTATTCATTTTCCAAATTTGAATTTGATGAGTTCTCTTCTGGAACTATATTGCTGTCTATAACAGCAATATAACCGTTTTCAAAATACCCTGTGTATATTTTTCCGTTTTCGTAAGTGTGAGTTGCCATTTCTCCGTGGACATAGTTTCCGCTTTCATCAAGGGTATAGTTGCCATCTTTATCAAGTATTCTTGTATCTCTCAAGTCCTTGATATATCCGCCTGTGTAAGTTGCTCCGTTTGTCCAGGTATACGTTCCAAATCCATGACGTTGGTTATTTACAAAGTCACCTTCGTATGTGTCACCATTGGCGTATGTGCATCTTCCGTATCCGTTTTGAACGTCATTTACAAAGTTTCCAGAATAAGAATAGCTTCCGTCAGCAGATGTATATTCACCTAATCCGTTAAGCATATCATTGGAATAATTCCCTTTAGTAACCTCTCCGTTGACTGAAGTGAAAACGCCATATCCATTTTTAACACCTTTGGAAAAACTGCCTTCGAAAACCGACCCGTCGGAATATGTGTATTTGCCGTTTCCGTCAATTTTATCGTTTTTAAAGTCGCCTTCATAAACATCTTTCGTTCCGCCATAAGTGAGAACGCCTTTACCATCTCGGTAAATGATACTGATTTCTCCAACGTAAACGTCACCGTTGGAATATTCAATCTTTTTGTTTGTATAATCAATAAGAGCAGTCATACCGTTGGAATATTTGATTTTTCCCGATATAGGCTGACCGCTTTGAACTGTGCCAATAAAACGTGAGCCGTCATCGTAAGTAGTGAATCGATATCCTTTTGCCAAAATGACGATTATTGCAACAGCTATTATGAGTATGGCAATTATAAATGCAACAGGTAATATGGATTTTGTTTTTTTCTTGGCCATATTATTAACCTTTCATCATATATTGAGCATGTTCAAGAATTTCGGGAACAATTGTTGCCAGAACGAGAGCAACAGCAAAAAAAGCAATAAGGGTTATAAGTAGTTGAACAAGTGTTATTCCCGAATTACCGTATTTTGATTCAAGTCGAGAAATAGAATCTTTATTAACGTAATACTTATTAGTTTCTCCGTTAACTGTAAAATAATCAGGAGAAAAGAAAAACTTTGTGTTAATGGTAAGCTTTCTAATGAATCCTTTTTCCATTCCCAAATCGGAAAGAGATTTTGCGGAGGCTTCGTCAAAAGCAGATGCTTCAATTAGAGCTAAAACAAATTCTCCGCGAAATTTTTTTATAAAAACCGTATATGCAGAAGCGATAAAAATTCCCAATATCATAAATAACATTGTTGATAAAAGTTCATCGCTGTCTAATGAAAAAGAAAGTGAGTAGATGTTCATCAGTATCTCCGATTAACCTTTCATTGAGAACGCTCTCTATTGTTGAGAGTCAAAAAAGTCATTTCCGCATAAAATCTTAAGAAGTTTTTCTAAATCGTCGGAATCAGCGTAGTTAAGCTTCAATGCTCCTTTTCCATCGGCAGAAAGCTTTATGGAAACAACTCTTCCCAACGTAGCACTTGCCTTTTTTTCCAACTGTCTGTAGTAGCTTTTCTCCACATCGTTTGCTTTTTCTGGGGTGGTGGGAGCGGATGTAACAGATTTTATGTATCTTTCTGTTTCTCTTACAGAAAGGTCATTTTTAATGATATAAGTTGCGCATTCCATAACGAAATCTTCGTCAAATTTACCCGCAACAGTAATGAGAGTTCTTGCATGTCCGTATGTGAGAACTCCCTCTTCAACAAGAGAAAGAACGTTTTCAGGGAGCTTCAATATTCTCATTATATTAGAAACAGCTTCTCTTGATTTGCCAACCTTTGCAGCAGCTTCTTCTTGAGTAAGGTCATATATTTCGATAAGTGCTTTATATCCTCTTGCTTCTTCAACGGGATTGAGATTTTCTCTTTGAAGGTTTTCAATAAGAGAAATTTCAGCAGCTTCTTTGTCTTCAACGTCAAGAATTATAACGGGGACTTCTGAAATGCCTGCCATTTTACATGCACGCCATCTTCTTTCACCTGCTATAATTTCGTAAAAACCGTTTTCTTTCTTTCGAACAACTAACGGTTGAATTACCCCGTGAATAGAAATGGACTGAGCCAATTCTGAAAGCAGAACACGGTCAAATTTCTTTCTTGCTTGAGCGGGGTTGGGTTCAAGTTCGGAAACACGCAAGGTTACCGAACCGCTTTTTTCGTTATCTTGATATAGCTCCGTTGTGTTATCGGAAATGAGGGCTTCAAGGCCTCTTCCTAATCCTTTTTTTGCCATCTTGGTTCGTCCTTTCGTGTTTTTAATACTTCTTCATTCTTTCCAACAATTCCTTTGTAAAAGCTTCATAGGCTATAGCTCCTTTGGAATATCTGTCATATTCCGATATGGGCATACCAAAGCTTGGAGCTTCGCTTAATTTAACGTTTCTTGGAATGGGAGTTTTGAAAAGCTTGTTAGAAAAATATTTTTTAATCTCATTCATAACTTGATGGGTGAGATTGAGTCTTCCGTCATACATGTTGATAAGTACGCCGAGAAGAACAAGCTTTGAATTGTATCTTTTGTTTATCTGATTAATTGTGTTTGTAAGTTGTGATAAGCCTTCCAAAGAGTAAAACTCGCATAAAAGCGGAATGATAATTCCTTCTGCTGCAATGAGGCAATTTATAGTAACAAGTCCAAGGGAAGGCGGGCAATCGATAATTATTACATCGTAATCATGAGCGATTTTATCTAAAGCATCTTTAAGCTTGAAATCACGCCTTGCTTCATCAACCAATTCCAATTCAGCTCCAACAAGGTCAATAGCTGATGGAATGATAGAAAGATTGTTATATTCGGTTTTAATAACTGCTTCTGATGGCTCGATTTTTCCTATGAGAAGGTCGTAAACTGAAGCTTTCGTATCCTTTTTGGCAATTCCCAATCCCGAAGAAGCATTTCCTTGTGGGTCAGAATCCACAAGAAGAACTTTTTTTCCGCTTCTTGCAAGAAAAGCCGCTGTATTAACGGCAGATGTTGTTTTTCCCACACCGCCTTTTTGATTGGCAAATGCAATAATTTTCATATTTATACAAGATCCTTTAAATATAAAATCCTTTAT
>JAZRPU010000121.1:0-8609 GCA_045649365.1 Eubacteriales bacterium
ATTTTCTCTGACCTATATTTTACATTGGTTTCTCCCAGAGCGGCAGACGTAAACCAATGGATGAAATGGTAGGTTTCATTTTTACCTTTATAAGAATAGAGCGCTCCAACTCTTTCTCCGTTTTCGGCAACGAGATCGATATAATCTGTTGTACCATCTTCAACTATATGGTATAAGAAACCATACTTTTTTACCGCTACGTGTCCGGCTGCATACCCATTTTCCTCGGTAAAATTATCCGGCAAATTGACCAAATAAAAGTCATATTCGTCGGTGGAGATATGAACGTTATTATCTTGATAATATTCATCTATTGCCGCTTCAGGCGTAAAATGAAATTCCAAGTAGAGCAGAACAAAAAGTGTTACAAGCAGAGCTATTATAACTCCGCAAATTATCCGACAAGTATTCTTCTTTGCTTTCCTCATTATGTTACCTCCTTTAATAGAGCAGAAAATGTCCATAAACTATAAAAATCCATGGGCATTTTGTTTTTCTTATATAGATTTATTTTCCGCAACCTTATGGGAGCTATAATCAGTGAAACAATTATATCATAATACTATGAATATTTCAACTGTATTTCCGCTTTTTTGCGATATTTATTAAACTCACTTTCCTCAAAGCGTAAAATTGCCCGCGATAAAAAAGCTTTTAATTTTCAAATAATCTGTAGATGAAATTTCATTATCCTTATCCACATCAGCGGCTGCAAAAAATTCGTTCTCCAAAGACAGCTTTTTTAAAAATGCTGCTTTCATCTGCATATAGTCTGTGGAATCTATTTCTGCATCTCCATCAACATCTCCGGAAACAATAATGGTATATTTTTCCCCGTTTTCCATGGTGATAATACTTCCTGTGCCAACTAAATCCGTATCAAGAAGCGCACTACCGTTTTTGTCGGTAATTTCCACTTCAGAAAGTTTTGATTTAATTTGAGATACAGTTGTCTGAATTTTTATATTGGGAAGCGTTTTTGTATCAACGTCGAGATAAAACTCGTCGAGAGTTAATACGTCGATAAATTTGATTCCATTTTCCACAGCATATTTTTCAGCCTCGCTTTCAGGAGTGCCGAATATTACATAATCCTGCTGTATTTCATCATAACAATATCCAAATGCTTGTTTACCGATGGAAACAACATTTTTGGGCACGGTTATTGAATTAAGAGCAAGACATTCATAAAACGCTCTATTTGAAATTTCAATGTTTTTTTCGCCAAATGCAACATCGGTTAAAGAAAGACAATATGCAAAAGCTTCTAAACCAATATATTCCACCGAATCAGGAATTACCATTTTTTCAATTCCGCTTCCTGTAAACGAACTTTCTCCAATTGAAACAACACTTTTCGGGAGCGAGATTTCCTTCAATGCAAAACAGCAACCGAAGGTATAAGGAGAAATTTCTGTAATACCGTCGGGAATATTCACCGATTCAAGAGAGGTGCAATAATAAAACGCGCCATCTCCTATGTATTCCACAGTATCGGGAATTATAATCTTTTTGAGATTTTCAAGGTCCATAAAAGCATCTGCCGCAATTACCCTTGTTCCGTCTTTTATAGTTATTAATTCATCTTTATTATTCCAAGGGGCAAGCATCAAGATGTCATTCAAATAAAAAACGTCTCCATCCCAATTGGATTTATCATTATATACTTTCGTGTCAAGGAAGGCTGTACCACATATTTTCTCTATCTTGCTATTAAACTCTATTTTTTCAAGAGATGTGCACCCGAAGAATGCCAAAAATTCCAGCTCCTCAAGAGTAGAGGGCAATATTACTTCTTTTATGCTCACACATTGATTAAATGCATCTCCGCAAATAGAAACAAGTCCCTCTCGGAATTTTATGTTTTCAAGGGAAAAGCATCGTTCAAAAGCCAAATTGGGTATTTCTTTTATATTTTTGGAAAATCTGACGGTGTGAAGCTTTTCACAGCTTGAGAATCTCGCAAAAGATTGCACGGAAGAAGCCATATATACCTCTTCAAGCTCTTTACACTCACTAAATTCTCCAATGTAGGAAATTCCATTTTCTGCCACAACACGCTTTACGGTATCGTTATATTTTTTCCAAGGGTAAAGATATAAGCCTTCGTCAGCTTCCCACTTACCGGAAAATACAAGCGTTCCCTTTTCGGTGTATCGCCATTTTGTGTCAGAAAGAAATTCTCCCCTATCAACTACATTTTCTGCTGTTCCAAGAACTTCAATTTCGCTCAAAGACAAAATATAAACAGGGCTATACATTAGTATTTTAACGTATCTCGCACTAACAGGAACGTCAAAGACAAATTCATAATCATAAAATCCATCTACTTCAACATCATTTTCCGTGCGAACCATGGTAAAGGATTTATTACGAACAAATTCAACTCCATCGGTGGAAAAAAAGAAATTTGTTTTATCTTCCGAAAAACCTCTGTTGGGCGGAAGAATAGCGGTTAATTGTGTATTTAAAACACCACCGAAAAACACGCTTTCAATATCATCTCTCACAACGTTTAAATCGATGGTTAAACTTATTAACGCACCAGAGCCTGTGTAAGCAACCGTTTCTCCGAATTGCTGGGTATAAACGGTTTTACCATTAGTGAGAAGCTTTTCAGACGTATCTTTATATTCTGCCAAATATGGATTCTCTTCTTCATAAACATAGTCTGCACCAAGGGCATAGTTAACCCTGTACGTTGGGTTGTTAAAAGCATCATCAATGATTTCTTCTGAAATTTCTTCGCTTGTTTCTTCCGAAACACCTTCACTTACCTCTTCTGAAATTTCTTCGCTTACCCCTTCTGAAACAGCTTCGCTTGTTTCTTCGGAAGCATCTCCGCTATAAACTTCAATTTCACTCAATGACAAGACGTACAAAGGACTATACATTGTTATCTGAACAGAGCTTGCAGAAACGGGAGCATCAAAGGTAAAAGTGAAATCGTAGAAAAAGCTTTCGTCTTTTCTTTCGGAAGTCATTGTAAAGTCTTTGTTCCTGTTAAATTCTATTCCGTCTTCAGAAAACCTAAAAATCGTTTTTTCCTTGGAAAATCCTCTGTTTCCCGCTTCTCCCTCCGGAATAACGTGAACGCCTCTAAATACTATGCTTTTAACGTCGTCTTTGCATTCTCCTAAATCAATAATAAACGAAACTACTTTGTACGTACCTGCAAACCCAACGGTTTCTCCGACTTTCTCTTCATAGGAGATTACTCCGTCTGTGAGAAGATTTGCATTTTCATCAGAATAATTCTCTAAAAACACGACATCTGAATCATAGGCATATTTTGCTCCAAGGGCATAATTTTCATTTGTTGTTTCCTTAAGCGCAAATACACCTGAAGGTATTGAACAAAGCAAAAATAAAAGAGATAGAAAAAAACATAATCCTTTTTTCATAAATTTATCCTCCTGTAAAATATTCAACATTTGTCACCCGTGCAAACAATATTAACTTGTTCAACGAACATATTATACATCTTTTGAAAGATTTTTTCAATAGCTTTCTACGAAAATGCAAAAAACCCGCTTACCGCGGGCAAAAAATTAATTATCAGATATTAGTATATTTTGAGGGCTAACCGCTTTGGTCAGCCCTCATTTGTTATTCATAGGTTATTTTTCTTCTATATTTAACCAAATTACAAAAAAGGCATCACTATTAAGGTAGAATCACATACAGCTCATCAACCATATTCCTTTCGCGGAATAACTATTTTGCTTTTTTGTTATTTCCCGTTCTTTTAACTATTTTTCATTTGTTCAAAAGAATCCACATCATAATAGCTTAATAATTCTTTATACGTTAACATCGCAAACTGTTTTACTTCTTTTTCATTTGTAAATCCGCTATAAATTTCATGGTCTGACAAGTATGGAGAAAAATAATCTGCACAATGTGCCAAAGGAGATAAAATTTCTTCATCTTTTTCAGACAAAGAATCATCTTTCTCTATATAATAAATTTTAGTCATCAACGATGAAAAAGTTTGTGTATCATATTTTCCATTACAATACTGTTCAATCAAATAAAATAACTGAAGTTTTCTGTTCATCAATTTTCAACCTCTATTTTCAAGCCTATCAATAGACGAATAAACTATTTGGTTACTCGGAACGTTTCCTTCCCAATTCAAGAAGCTATGAGTAAATGCAATATAAAAAGTAAGTTTTTCATCAAAAACATAAACATCTTCCGGTAGGACACGGTCAGAATACAAGGCATATTTTGATTCATCGTTAGACTCTTCAATCATTTTTGATGCTTGAAACGAAGTCATTTCCAAAACTGTATCGCATGTATAACCGTGATTTATCAATATTTTTTCGTCTTCACTCTCAAACCCTTTTTCAAAAGGATAAGAAACGTCCCACATTATATAAACGTTTCCTCTTCGTTTGCATAGCCATTCAAGAGCATTTTCGTATGATACAACAAAACGTTTATCATCCTTTAGCGTATCTCTCAAATAAAAATAAGTTTGGTTTCTCACAAAAACTTCTGAATTGATGTTTTTGATATGTTTATAACACTCTGTGTTTGTATTTACGTATTTCTCAATGAACTGACATCGCAATTCCATCGCTTTATTATTCGGTACAATTTTAAACATATTCATCTTCACCACAAGACAGATATTTTATTTTGATATCTCAATTTTCCAAAAACTGCTCAATTAAACAAAAAAATGTTGCTCACTTTCTCTTATAAGCTATTTGAAAATTTGTCTATTTCCCTTGTCCGCCAAACCAATATTCATTCATTTCAGAAAGAAATTCTCTCGTTATGGAATATCCACAGCTTTCACTTATTACTGAATCAATTTGGCAAAAAGGGCATAAAGCGGTCTGTTCTTCGCTATATTCCCACTTATTCACCTTTACATCACCGTTTGAAAAATTCGATTTTTCAATTGGTCTTTTTTCGATTAACCAATTCTTTATTTCTTTCGGTGAAAAAACAGAAAGGCAATAAAAGCATCCGCAAGCTTTGTCTTTTTTAAGCTTTTCACTATTTCTGATGCTAAACTTATGAGCAGCTTTATAATCAGCTTCTGTGTATTTTTTCATGTCATATTACTCCGTTTTATTATTTCTTTCATCTATTCGCTTTTGAGCATACGCCAATACTTTATCCATCACTTCTGAAACGGTCATATTGGCTGTATCAATCAGCACCTTGTTTTTGTATCCTGCATATTAGAAAAACAAAGTCGTTTCTTGTTATTCGTGTCAACTTCTTCATGGGTCAATGCAATATACCACGTAAACGTTTCATCAAATACATATACGTCTTCTCTCAAAAAATACTCACATATATCCCCTAAATGATGAGTTTCAATGTGACAGTCATGAATTAAAACCTCGCAAAGCTCTTTGGGTGTTATTGAAATTACTTCATCTGATTTCAAGCGGAGTTCACAAGGCGGTGTATAAACAGAATAACTTTGCCACGCTTCAGGATAAATTATTTCAGACGGTCGTATATCCCACATTACAAAAACATTTTCACTTTTTTGTCGATGAAGATAACGCATTGCATCATAAAAGTCAGCTTTATAAGCAATATTTTTCTTCAAGCATGACCACAAAAAAGATACCCTGAACCCTTCTGCATTTACAATATCGTTTGCTCGTAAATCCTTTATACACTTAATATACAAATCTTTTGTTGTATCTACAAATGTATCAATAAATTTATTGCGAAGTTCATAGGCTTTTTCCTCGGGTATTTTTTTATACTCAAAATTCATTTTTTCCCCCCATAATCTGATAAAATTATGTTGTTTTTCAACCAATAGTTTATTTGTGGATAAGCATAATCAGAATTTTCGCGTTATATTTGATACCCAATATGTCGCAAAACATTTTATGATAGCTCATCCATTCCGCCACCGCTATATGGTTCGGTGTGGAATTTGTCACCGCAAAAGCTAAATCGATTGAGCTTTCCACGGTGTGAGCAGATGACCATATTAAAACATCCCTTCTCAATCAGCTCAACGGTGAATACAACATCTTTATCATCACAAATAGCTATCATATTTCCCCTTTGAAGTGTTCCGTGATCTAATCTTGACACCGCCTCTTTTAACGCCTCACGGTCTCTTAACTCATGAAAGCAAAACGCCTTGCCATCTTCGGCATAAACCGTTTTTTCAGAGCGAAAAGAATGAATGTGGTCGGTAATAAAATCCGCTTCAGTAAAAGAAAAAGGTTGAGAGCTATCCATATAATATAACTTTGCATTCGGTACTGTTGCTGCCAGTTCCTCTATAATTTGCGTATAGTCTTCTAAATTCTGATTCATAGGCAACCATAAGTTAGGGATAACGTACCATACCGCATCCTTTGTGCCACCTCGTTGAAGATTCAAACCAGGACGAGAGACGATTCGCCAATACATCTTTCTTGCGGTGACACGCATAACGTTATCTGCGATATTATCATCAGAAAGCAAGGTGATGGAACCATCAAGCACGGTTATTAATGGATGGTGGAAGGACACCGAAAGACCGAACAAATCTCCACTCGGTGCATTCCATTCAGAAACATCAAGAAAGGTCAGTTCAACAATGGGAAGGTCTGACGCTGACGTAACCTGATAGCGTAGAATCAAACTTTCGCCTTCGCCGTACAGAACAACTGTATGGTGATTGGCACGAACGTGGGCGTGATATTCCGCTGATAGCAAATAAGCATCGTGCATGCCGTTTGTTTCGTCAAGAAAACGTTGGAAATCCTCCGATGTTTCAATGGGAATATGCCCGTCTGTACAGTTCAACTTAATCATCATTTCCACTACTCCTTTTTGGCGTTTTCTGAAAACGCCTATTATTTCATTTATTTGGCGCAAATTATATTTTACAATATAAAAGCTCAGCTATCCAGATACGGTGATTCAAAGGGTTCTATATACATCCCCTCTATATATCTGTTTTCATCGATTTTTTTCTTACACCCTACATACATGTAAAAATCATATCCAAAATGCACAAACATTTGGGGATGTTCAAGCTTACACCATAATACTTCTCTGAGTGTCAAACGTGCTAAAATGCTTATATTTTCTACACCTTTAATTTTTTTAGTTTTTGAGATTGAAGAAATAAGCTCTTTTGCGCCTTCGGGAACGAAAACGTCATGAGAGTTGATTCTGTCAAGACTTTCATCAACGTTATAAGCTTCCAAATCACAAATATTAAAAGCTGAAACGTTGTTTTCTTTCATAAATTCACATAAAAGGTTAATATACTTGTTTTCGGTTTCTATGTAAATATCAGGTGTTAAAATTTTACCACCAAACGTCTTGCCCACATCTGAAACAGAAGTCCAATCATTCAGATATTCACTTGTTCCGAATTTTTCGTGATTGTATTTTGTTATTCTGAAATGTTCCATTATAGTCATTTTTTAGTGTTCTGAACTTATACAAAACTGTAGCTATAACACAATTTCAAACCAAGAGATGCGATTCTCTGCATCATCCCTCGTTCAAGCACCACACCACCGTTTGAGTTTTGTATTAAATGAACACAGAACATGTCGTTTGTGTCTGCATGGTTATTGTATAGATTCTTTTCATATTTTGTCAGCATTTCTTCGGAAATTTGAGCAAAGGAAACGTTATCGGTCTTTGACCGACGCAAGACATGATCGGAGGATTTTATATATAGATAAACGGTATTGTTCATAATTCTTCAATCAATCCCCAAGGATATTCCATAGAGCGACAAAAATTCAAGGGTTTTCGCGGAAAATATAAGCGGAGCGCCATCCTTTTGACGATACGTAATATAAAGTTCAGTTTCACCACCACTTTGATAAACCTTCATAAATAATTCTGATTTTTTCTCAATTAAACAAAGTGCTTCTTTTATCGTTTCATCAACGCTTTTGTTATCATCTTTTGAAACTATATCATCCATATAGAAACCTCCCGCTTTGTCTTCATGAAAAGCTTTCAATTCTGAAAAAGCTTTATTCAGCGATGAATCAATATTTTTCACACGAATAGTTATTATTATCATTTATGGCTTCCGCCTCTGAAATAACGATTAACGTATGAAGATATATCATCGTTGCTGTCAAAGCGGCATTCCTCTATAACATCCCTTGTCAAAGCTCTGTGTTTTGCTAATGCTCTTATAGCGTATTCCCGACAGTTTGAACAAAGAGTTGTGTTATAAATATAAAGAAAAAACTCTTTTGGCAATTTTATACCTGAAGCATTCAAATCAAGTATTTTCAAGCCAATTTCATGCCAGCTTGTTTCGTTATCATATTCAACTTTAATTCTTTCAAGTTGTGACAATAAAAGCTCTTTATCCTCCGAGGTATAATTGCAAAGCAGAATTTTAATTGCCCTATATTTATTATTTTCATCATTTTCAGCTTTCAAAAGCTCAAAGCCAAACGCTCTTGCTTCAATGCTTACACATTCTGTTAAAATATCAATCGCAACGTTTTTCAGATTTTCATTTGTTGATTTTGCATATTCTATTAAAATATTATGAGGAATAAACAAAAAGGGCATTTTTGAAGGAGTGAAAACAGAAAGCAATTCGGCTTTTTTGTTTTCGTTTGGCTCTTCTATAATTATCC
>JAZRPU010000122.1:0-1419 GCA_045649365.1 Eubacteriales bacterium
GTACTCTGTGTATATTACTTTGTCATTGAATAACAACTCCAAAGGAATATCATTATAGCTGTTGAACGTATCATGAGACTTTGTTTTGAAAGTAACAGTTACAGATTCCTTCTCATAGCAGGTATTGGGATTGATTTTCAAATCAAATACAGAAAACTCATAATATTGATTTACTTCTTCCTGAATAGCGGAAAGCCAACGCATACCCCAGCCACCGCCTTGTATAACGTCTTCGTAATTCCAGCGTGTCGAATCGTTAGTAACATTATATACCGGGTATCCAAACCAACTTTCTTCAAGCTGAACAGACGTTGGCAAATGCTTCTCTGTTAAGTTATCGCAATATTGTCCTTTTCCACCGCTTTTGTTCCAATCATACCAGCCGTTTAATTCACAAAGTGCAAATTCAGTAGCTGTAAAAGCCAATTTGGTTTTCTTATCTTTCAGATTAAGAATAACCATAGGTTCATAAACAATAACCCAAGGAACTCTGTTTGTGGTAGCATTCGGCTCTACGTAACTGTAATCCCAACCAGTTTTCGTTTTGCCGTCAATTGTGAATTTAAGAGAAAATAACAGTTCTTCCTTAGTTACACCTTTTTCATCAGCAATAACTCCAAGAATTGTTGACATAACACCTGTTGAACCAAAGTATGATTTGACCTTTTCAATGTTTCCGTCACACACAATGGGGATTTTAGGGCAATTCACATCTGAAACAAAATCATTAGCTGTGGACATCTTCATAGGAGTGCCGTTGTAATAATCAATTTTAGTTGCATTGCCAAATTTAACATCTGAACTAACGTTCCATCCAGTTTTCTTCATTATGACCGTACCAACTCTATGGAAATCGTTAATCAGATTTGATTGCTTTGTTGCGGTATCAGTTTTTCCCACAAATATCGTTACTTTCCAAAGATATTGATATCTGTTGTACCATGCATATCCTGACGCAGCTCCGTGTGTATTTCCATCTCCACTTTGAGCATTGTCATCATCCGCTAAAGCAGTAACAAAAAAAGCCGACAGAAGTACAACTGTCAGCAAAAGAGTTAATATTTTTTTCAATAAAATTCTCCTTTCTTTAAGGAATGAAAAAACAGATGATACCTTTTTTGATACCATCTGTTTGTATTTTTAGAAGTGTACTCCTTCGCCTGGTCTGTCCTCGCCTTCACTGATGAAGTCTTCTACAGGTCTGTCATTTACTATAGAGTCTTGCGAGTTATCAAATGGGTTTTCACCACCAATTGAAGGTCTGAAGATTGGAGAATCGCCATCAGTGCTTGTTTCTTGTTTTGATGCATATTCTTCTTCGCTCGAAGTATCTTCTTCGCTTTCTTCGGAAGAAGGTTCTTCTTTATCTTCGGGTTTGTTATTACCATTGGAAGAGCTATTCTGATCTTTGCTTGAATC
>JAZRPU010000123.1:0-8837 GCA_045649365.1 Eubacteriales bacterium
TGTGACCAAAGGTAACGCCTTTGTTGCAGAATTCACATTTTGCCATGATAACTACCTCCCGAGAATTTTAAAGTAAATTTTATTTAAAAACAATATTCAAAAAGCGGGTTTTGGAGCAACACATGTCCCGCATACCAACATAGTATATTACAAAAAACTGTTTTTGTCAATAGTTTTTCGCAAATATCTTTGTTAAATTTTATACTTGTTGTGCTGAATTTTTGATGTGGGGAATTTTAAAGATTCAGAAGCGATTCTGCATTTTTATAAAATATAAGTTCTTTCTTTTCAGAAGATAAATCAAGAGAATCTATAAACTCCATAACGTGCTTTGGTGAGCTCCAAGGACAATCACTTGCAAAAAGAATTTTTTCTGCCCCTTTTTTGTTAATAAGGTTTTCAGCAGTTTTCTTGTCTAAGCAAACGGGGAATGCAGTATCGAAATACACATTATCCAAGTCGCACAATAATTCAGCCGCATCATACCACATCCCTGCACCGCCAAAATGAGCGGCTATGATTTTGAGATTTGGAAAAGTTTTTGCAATTTTTCTTATCATTAATGGTGTGCAATGAATGGGACATCCCAATCCGATGTCATATCCTGTGTGAAAAAGTACGGGAAGATTCAGCTTATCCATAAGAGCATATATATCGTAGTATTCTTTTTCACTTGGATAAAAATTCTGATAGTCGGGATGAAGCTTTATTCCCTTTATTCCGTTTTCTTTTATGTATGTTATTTCATCCAAAGGAGCTTCTGAATGGGGATGAACGGTCCCGAAAGGAATAAGCTTGTCAGACGCCGTTTCCACCATGAATTGATTGATTTTCCTTTGCTGTGTTGGTTTTGTGGCAATATTTAAACATACAGCTTTATCAACGCCCCATTGGTTCATCTTTTTTAAAGTTGTTTGCGCTGTGCCATCAGCATGCGGTTCAATACCGCTCCTTTGCTGAAGAGTGCTGATAGCTCTTTCAGCAATTTCATTCGGGAAAATATGTATGTGAAAATCTATTATCATAAATATCCTCGTTTCGTGTTTAAAGCCGATGATAAACATCGGCTTTAAACAGTTTATAAATAGCTATCAAACGTTTTGTTCCTTGCTGTTAACACACAAAAGTCCGTTACAGAAAATGGAATTTATCATAGAAAAAACGCTTACAAAAAACCAAACGGCGTTTCTTTGATAGGTTTCAAGTACGTTGGGATAAATAACGTTTCTTTGGAAAAGAATATTTAAGAAACATATCCAAAATGTAATAAAAGCAACTTTTCTGAAGAAATAGCTTTTGCTGTTTTTTCTGTGCAATATAATCATAACACATGCAGAAGCAATCATGGAAAAAGCGGAAAGTATTATCATTAACACGCTTGTAACTTCGCTATCGAGAAAAGCAACTGAAAAGTTAACTGAATCAATAAAGTGAAAAACTAAATGCATCAAAGAAATAACGATAGCACCGTTGGCACAAAGGACAGCAATCCAGAATAAAAACGCAGGTATAGTTTGTTTGTTGTTTTCGTTCATTGTTTAATCCTCCGTTAGTTTTCAGAAAAGTCCTGAATAAATATCATGTCGGTATTTCTTCTATTGGTATCTTGATATTCCGCATTTACTATTTCATCGCCGTAAACCATTACAGAAGATTGACCACCGTCAAGGTTATATGCGGATTTGCAACCGATGGATTCCATAAATCCTGCAAGAGCGGAAAGCTTGACACCGTATGCTTGATCTCCTCTGCCTCCGGCAACAACGAAGCAATAATGTCCCGGTTCATAATATCCTATTGCAGTTCTTGGGTTAGAGCCGCTAATATCTCTTCTGTGTTTAAAATCTGTAATAGCAGTTCCGTCTTCATTGAGGAGTGTAGGCCCGAAATCCCAAACGTGCCATGCGCCTTTTGCAAGCTCGGCTTCTGTGTCAAATTCATCAGCAGGCATTGTTACCATTGTTCCGTCTTTGTAAATTACACAAACGTCAAATTGAGCAATTCCTTTTCCATAAAGAACACCGTTTCTGATGGTAACGCCTTTTGAGTTGAATCCACAATAATCACCGTTGATTGCGGCAATAATGTTATATCCGTTGTTTCTATAATGCTCTACCATTTGATAAATGGTGGATTTTTCGCCCGAAAGAGGAGTGAGCCCTTTGGCAAATCCTACGCCAATGCTTTCTATATGCTTAACGTATATATCTTCAACCATGTAAAGCTTGTTTTCGTAATAAATTTCTTTAACTTCAATGCTTACAAATTTACTTTTGTAAACTGTTTCTGTGGAAATAATTTCCCCATTTGTATAAATTCCGTCCGCAACGTTATCTTCTTCAGAAGAAGTATCTGAATCCTCCGACGTGTTTGCATCGGCTGACGTATCGTTTTCAGCAGAATTATCATTATTTTCTTCTGAACTTTCATCTTCTGATGTGTTAAAAACGGGAGGCTTGATTTCTTCAACGGGCGTGTCAATGCCCCAATTTCTAACGTGGTCAAAATAAGCAAATGTAAGAATCGAAACTGCAAATACCAAAATATCTGCTATAACGATTTTTAATATCATTTTTGAGTTGAACTTTTTTTTCATTGTTGTCCCTTCCGCTATGTACTGTTTGTAAATGTATTTGGTCTTTTATTGTGCAACATCTGATATAAAGATAATATCGGTAATGGGGCGGCCTGTTCCTTGATATTCTTGATTAACAATTTTATCTCCGAATACCATTACTGCAGAATCTCCGCCATCAAGATTATAAGCCACTTTGCATCCTAAATCGCTGGCAAAGGCTGACATTTGCTTATATGTAACACCATATCCATTAGAAGAGTTTCTTCCACCAATGGTTATAAAGCAATAGTGTCCCGGCTCAAAATAACCAATAACAGTTCTTGGATTGCTTCCGCTGATGCTGGTTCTATCGGTAAATTCGGTTAAAGCCGACCCGTCTTCAGCGAGGAAGGAAGGACCGAAATCCCATGCGTGCCAAGCGCCTTTTTCAATTTCAGCTTCTGCATCAAAGTGCTGTTTTGGAATTGTTTTCATAACTCCGTTTTTATACAAAACACAGATGGTATATGGATTTTTTCCCGTTCTGTAAAGCTTTCCGTCGCGAATAATAAGCTTTTTGTTGTTGATGTTGCAATAATCACCGTTTATGGCTCCCACAACGGAATATCCTGCTGCTCTGTAGTCTTCTACCATATCTAAAACGAAGTCGTTGTATTTTGCACCAAATTTGGTTCCTGCAAATCCACTGGAGAAGCATTCAATGTTTTTTATATAGATGTCCTGAACGAAGTAAAGCTTTCCACCGAAGGTTATTTCTTTTAGTGTAACGTTAACGTTTGCACTTTGGTAGGACGTTTCTGTTTGTATTACCTCTCCGAGAGTGAATTTATCGGCAAACCTTTCACCCGCGGATTCAATTGTTACAGATGGGTCTTCGTCAGAATAGTTATAGTCTTCTGACGCCTCATGTGAGCTTTCTTCTGATGATTCAACATCTTTCGACTCTTCAGATGTAAAAGAAACGTCTGATTGTTCAGAATTTTCTGATGAATCCAATTCCGTTGAAACGAATGATTCTTCTGAAGAAATATCGTTTTCATTTGATTCCGCAGTAACACCGCTTGTTTCAAGGGATATGGAATTGTTTTCAGATATTGTAGAATCGGAAGAGGAGTTTTCCACAGCGGTGCATGAGGAAAGCATTAAGGAAAACAAAATCAATAAAGCGGATTTTTTTAAAGTGTTTCTTTTTGTTCTCACGGTAACCTCCGCTTTGACTACTTTGCTTTAAAAACAAACTTTTTCTGGATAAAGTAATTCATCACAAAGAAAACGATTTGAGAGATAATATATGAAAGGGTGAACAAATTAGTCACTTTTTCAAGAATTGCAACGAGCGTGCTGTTCAAAATGAGGGTGATTACAGCCAGTGAGAAATATTTAACTGCTGCTGAAGAGGTTTTCTCTTTTGATTTGAACACTAATTTTTGGTTCAAGGTGAAATTAACAATGCTGCTCAAAACTCTTGCTAAAGCTGTTGATAAAAAAGATATAAGGGTTTCTTTGTTTATAGTTGCAATTGTTCCTATCACTAAAGCTCCTTGTGTTATTACCATCGGGAGCAAGAAATGGAACAAATGTGCTAAAACAAAATCAATAACAAAAGAAGCGATAGATGATGCACAATATTTAAGAATACAGGAATAGATTTTAGCAGAATCTCTTATAGGGTGAAAGTGCGAAGAAGCATTTTCATCTATGTAGATTGTTTCAATATCAATTTCATTAATCTTAATTTTGTTCTTTGCAACGTGTAAAAGCACGTTGATTTCATATTCGTATCTGTCGCCATCTAAAAGGCAAAGCTCTTCAAAGAGATCTTTTGAAAAACCTCTCAAGCCTGTTTGTGTGTCACCGATTTTCACACCGCTGGCAAGAGCGTATGCAGCTATTGTAAGTTTATTACCATATTTGCTTTTGAAAGGAACTTCACCTGTGAATTTTCTGCTTCCGATAACAAATTTTTCGTTTGTGCTAACTAAAAAGTCGGAAAGCTTTCCAATATCTTCAGGGGTATGCTGACCGTCAGCATCAGCGGTTATAATGAATTTGAAATCCGTTTTTTCGTTTATATAAGAAATACCTGTTTTAAGAGCCGCGCCTTTGCCCTTGTTTTGAGGGTGAACAAGCAACGTAACTCCTTCTTTTTTCTCTACGGAATCAAAAATGACGTCGTATTCTTTTCCGCTTCCATCGTTAATCACAAGAATGCTATATTCTTCAGATGATAATTCGTCAAGAAGCTTTATAAGCTTTTCATCAGGTTTATATGCGGGAATAAGTACGATAACATCTTTTCTTTTCATGTTATGATAATCCTTTTATTATTTGCATTTTTTCTTTTTTTTGTTTTTTCTGTTATTGTGATTCACTGCAATGAAACCAAAAATAACCGCAATTACAAAAACAGAAATACAAACAATGCCGGTGAAATTTGACGTATTGTTTTGTTGATTGTTGGATTTTGATTCTTCCTCCGATGAGCTTTCTTCATCGTTGAGATTAATAAATTGTATTTTTATATCATGATTTTCGTTTGCGTTTTCAATAATGTATTGTCCATCCCAATTCTCTCCAAAAACTATATCTTTTCCGTTGTCGGTTATCTTAACGGGGAGAGTGTAGTTCTTATCTGGAGTAAAGGTTAAAGTAAAGGAATCACCTTTCCTTACGGTTGCGTTTCCTGAAGGGGAAACATTTCCTTTTCCCTCAATGTTGATTTTTATGGAATATTCACCATTTTCAGCAGATATATCATCTTCAGAGCTATTATCGGGAATGGATGATTCAATTTTTTTAAACACAGCTTCTATGTATATATCTTCATCTTTAGCGGTCACCGTAAGCGTGCTGTTCGTGTTTGTGTCTGCGCCGTTTACTTTAAGGGAGGAAAGGAAATATCCTTCTTCGGGAGAAAAACTGATTTGTTGCGACGTTCCCGAAAGAAGAAATATTTGCGAAATCGAAGCGCTTCCATTGCCTTTTGTTGTAACGGAAATTTTTTTGTAGTTAATTTTTTCTCCGTTTACAGACCACACGGGTTTAATAATTGTATTAATATTTTTAATTTCATAGTTATCGCCGTTGGAATAAAGCACATTTCCCTCATTATCAGTCCAACCGCAAAATTTATAATTTTCAGCAGGGGAAGAGGGAGCTTTTTTCAAGACAATAATTTCACCTATATAATGCTCCGTTCTTACGTTGGAGTCAGCGTATGTTAAATATGCGCCGACTTTCAAATCAACTTCCTTTTTTGTCCACGTTGCTTCCAACTTCATGTCCGAAGAAACGTTTTCGATAATGTCGCCGGCGGAATAATACTTGCTTTTTTTGTCACCATTTGAATCTGTATAAGTGTATTTCCAACCGCCAAAGGAATAATCCCTGAACGTAAAGGTGTTTGCCGCAACGGTAACAGTTCCGTTTTGCTCAACCGTTTGAGAAGCGGGTGGCGTACCTTTGATAAAGTTTTTTGGTTCAGAGCCTTGATAAGAAATATATATACCTTTTCCGTATGAAACTGTGAATGTTTTTACAACATCAGAAACCTCTTCCGTTACTTCGTTTTCAGCGTTTGCTGGAATGAGAAGTGAAAAAGAAAGTAAAGAAAAGCATAATAAACAGATAAAAAATCTGATAGCGGAACGTATTTTCATGATAATGATAATTTACAGCTTTTAGCTTAAAACACTCTTAAAAATTATTTTTCCCACTTTCTGCAAAGGTCGTTTATTTGTGAAGTGAGCTTACTTTGTTCTTTGCTCTTGCTGTATTTTTTCCTTTCAATTATAGCCGCAAGTCTTCTTCCTGCTGCCAAAAGCCTTTCGTATGAGGCAGAAAGCTTTTTAGTTGAAGATTTGACGGGGCGTATCAATTTTATGGTATTACCTGCGTTTAGACATTCCATCGTGTTAAGGTCGTATGAAGCTCCGTTATATGGAGCAACTGCGGGCATATCAAGCTTTTTGACTATTTTTTCAGCAAAAGAATCACAAACTCCATCTCCGCCATGATTTACAAAAATCATTTCGGGAGAGGTGGTGAGATTTTTAAGCCAATCAAGAAGCATGTTTGAATCAGCGTGTCCGCTTATTCCCGACATTGTTTCAACGTTAGCGTTAACAGCAATTTGTTCTCCCATAATGGTAACGTATTTTGCACCATCGGAAAGGATTCTTCCTAACGTTCCCGCGGATTGATATCCCACAAAAAGAATAGTACATTCTCTTCTCCATAAATTATGCTTGAGATGATGTCTTATTCTTCCCGCTTCGCACATTCCGCTGGAGGAAATAATTATTTTAGGGGCAGGGTTATTATTTATTTCTATGGATTCTTTACTTGTGACAGAAAGATTAAGCTCTGAAAAATTCAGAATGTTTTCACCTTTTGCCAAAAAAGCCAATGCTTCTTCGTCGTAGTAGTCTTTAAGGTCACCTGAATATATTTTTGTGGCTTCAACAGAAAGCGGACTGTCAACGTAAACAGGGATTTTTTCATCTATAAGAGCTTCACTCTTTAAAATACGGATAAGATATAAAAGCTCTTGTGTTCGTCCAACCGCGAAAGAGGGGATAACAACGTTTCCGCCCTTTTTAACGGTTTTATTAATTATGTTTTTCAATTGAGAAAGATAGTCTTCTCTTTCTCCGTGAATTCTGTCACCGTAAGTGGATTCGATAACAACTATATCAGCGTCCGTCGGCTTTTGAGGATTTTTGATTAACGGGCGGTCAATATTTCCGATATCACCGGAAAAAAGCAGCTTTTTTGTTTTCCCGTTCCCGTTTATGGAAATTTCAATGCTTGCAGACCCTAAAAGATGTCCCGCATCAATGAATCGAACTTTCATAAAATCGAAAATAACGTATTCTTTTTCATAATCACAAGGAACAAAGCTTTGAAGACATTTTTTTGTGTCTTCCGTTGTGTAGAGAGGGATATATTCAGGCTGTCCCGAACGTTTGGCTTTTCTGTTCCTCCAAATTGCTTCCGATTCCTGAATGTGCGCTGAATCCATAAGCATGATTTCGCATAGTTTATTTGTGGCGGCTGTAGAATATATTTCACCGAAAAAACCATTTGCTGTAAGATAAGGTAGCTTTCCCGAATGGTCGATGTGGGCGTGAGTCAGTAAAACACAGTCTATTTGCGATGGTGCAAGAGGAAAGGAGCAATTCTCATAGGTGTCTGCGCCTTGTTCAATGCCACAATCAATTAGGATATTTTTTCCAAAAGCTTCAAGAAGTGTGCACGAGCCTGTAACTTCATGAGCAGCACCTAAAAAAGTCAACTTCATAGAACGTTCCATTCCTTTCTCTACTATATACAATAAAGTCAATAATTAAATCAAAATCTTACGTTAAAACAAAAATGTTACAAAAAATTGGATATTACAAATTATGAAAATTAAAAACCGCAAGATTCAGTTAACCACTTTTTGCTCAACTCTACCCAGCGTTCGCAATGTGGATTAATCTGCGCGCTTTCCGGAGAGCTTGCTGTAGTTATGTTGCAGTTTGAAAGCCCATGAGAGCCATTTGGGAAAATGTGAAGCTCAAAGGGGACTTTATTTTTTGAAAGAGCTTCTGCAAAAAGGAGTGAGTTCATAACGGGAACACAGCCATCATTTGCAGTATGCCATATAAAAGCGGGCGGTGTTTCTCTTGTAACTTGATTTTCCAAAGAAAGCTTTTGAATAAGGTCTTCGGATGCATTTTCTCCTGCTAATGAATCAATCGAGCCCGCATGGGAAAATTTACTGTCCGATGTAATAACGGGATATGCAAGAATGACAGCATTGGGTTTGTTTGCATCTTTTTCAATTTTCAGCTTATCAACAACTTCTTTTTCATTCCAGAGAGTTGCAACACTTGCGGCAAGATGTCCGCCGGCAGAAAAACCGATAACTGCAATTTTTTCCGTATCAATAAACCATTCTTCCGATTTTTCTCTCATCAAAGCAATTGACGCTGAAGCTTCAATTAATGCATTTGGATATTTTTCGGGGAAAACACTATATCTCAAAACGAAAGCGTTGAATCCCATGGAAAGATAATTCAATGCAATGGGTTCAGCTTCTCTTGCGGAGGTATAACGATATGCTCCGCCAGGAAGCACTAAAATAGAAGGATGTTTTCTTAAAGGGTCTGTTTCTTCGTTTACATCGAGTATATAACAATCAAGGGTTGGGTCCATTGAAGTATCTAGATTAAAAATTTCTTTTAGTTTTAATGTGAATGTCTTCATAATTAAA
>JAZRPU010000124.1:0-2992 GCA_045649365.1 Eubacteriales bacterium
TACTGCAACGAAAGTGAATTTTCTGAGAGGTCTTGTAACCTCAATCACAACGTTTCCCGCAAAATCCTTTGTTGCTTTTCCTTTTTGAGGATTCTTCTTATAAGTAAAAAAGAAAATTCCCAAAAAAATACCTGCTAAAAGAGCAATAACGCCCATAACTAATTGAATCATAATATTTTCTCCTTAATAATAATTTTTTCCGAATTGACGTTCAAATATATTTTTTCGTTTCAAAATATTGTAATCAGAATATATTACTCTATCCTATGATTTTATTATTCAATTTCTATATCGTCAAAGAAATCACTTCTGTGGAAATCGGGGTCAACAAGTCCGATAGGAGCCCACATTCCATAATGCTCTATTTCTGTTTCATCTCCGCATTTGTAAAAATTGCCCTTGAAGATATATCCCTTTTCAAACTCGATATTTCTTCCAAAAAGCTTGGATATAAGGTCATAGTCAAAAAGAACTTCGACACTCCAGCAATCCTCTTTAATGGTTGCATTAACCGTTGGAAGAGTTAATCCTTCAATAGTGTGAGCATGTCTTACCTGTTCATGTCTGTTGAGCCTTGCTGTAAGAACGAAAGCACCTGCCGCATTAGCTTCAAAGTTCACGTAGATAGGAGATTGATTATCCATAGAAACAAAAAATTCAAGACAGCTATCAAGATGCACCTTGTGACCATATTCGGTTCCTGTGATTTTAGGATTCTTTTCAAAGGAAGTCAACTTAACATAAAGTCCTTTTTCTTTAATAAGTCCAAGTTGAGCGTATGAAACGGGAGTGTATTGATCTCCCCAGACATATTTATCGATATACGCTTTGGGAACAGAATCAATTTCCGACTTGTCGTTTATAGTTTTTACGTAATATTTCATGTTTTTCTCCATTTCGTTATTTATTTATTGAGGAATTAATTTCCGTTATTTTTCTGTATTCGTTTAATGCTTTTCCATATTCATGCGCGAAATATATTCGTTCTTTAGAGCTTTCATCAAGCTGATGTGCAAAACCGAATACGCTGAATTTAAAAGCAATTCCGTCGGCATTCAAGGAATAAACCTTGTCAAGCTCATAAATAGAAAGATTGTTTATGGAAATCAAATAATATAGCCCGTCTTTTTCTTTTTCAATTCTTCTGTCAGAAGTGAAATTCACATTTTCCACCGATGAAAAGCGAATTTTAAGAGAGATTTTATCATTAATAGATATCTCAGATTCAACAAAAGATATTTCATCTGAATTATCATAAAGCACGTTTTCAAATTCTGAAAAAGCATTTTGAGGTAGCTCTGTTTGTGAAACACCTGTATAATCAAATAATGCTTTTACTATTTTCTTTGTATTCTCATCGAAGTTACCGTTTATAATTTTGTTCCCATATTCTTCCACAGAAATTTTATATATCCGTTCTTCTCCGTCAAAGATAAAGGATATTTCTATTTCTTCTTTGAAAAGCTCCTTGGAAATCGGAATGGAAACTGTTTTACTTAAAGGAATATCTTTTATTGATATTTTAGTTTCTTTTCCGCCCACTTTATATTTAAGAATTCCTTTTTCGTTTTCGGGATAAATTTTAACGTGAATGTTCAGAATAAAATTTTCCGAATCAACATTCATACTTATCCCCTCAACGCAATTCATTGCAGGAGGCAATATTTTACTGCAAATTGCATAGCTCTTTTTTCGATAAACGCCGTAATATAAATTACCATTATAAACCGATATACCGAAAATGTCACCTATCGTTGAGCAAAAAACTTCGCTTTCTCCCGAAAGCTTCATTTTATAAACCGTATCTTTAACAGCACAGTATAAATATCCATCATAGCTTTCTATGGAATAAACTGCTTTATCCCATTCAAAAAAGACCTCTGTTTTTTCTCCGTCTGTTTTGAGGATTCTACGAGAGCCGTTTATATACTCATTAGGCTCAACGTAATACCATTCTCCGTTTATAAACTCCATAGTACCAACAACGTCTTTAAAAAAGGCATTGTCATACAGCGTGCTTTTACATTCCGGAAGAGGAATTTTGCCATAAAGCACAACGTCATCCGCTTCGCAATTAAAAGCCGCGTCAGAGCATAACAATTTAACGTGTAGCTCTCTTCCGCTTGTTATATCAGTTCCATTATACTTTGGAAAAACATCGTCTGACGTTACGTCAACGTGATAATACTCCCCGTCAATCAAAACAATGTTCCATGCATGATTAATCTGGCTTGAGCCAACACAGTAGCACTCTATACCCGCATAGTCCATCAGACACTTGAACGCATAGGTGTATCCTTGACAAACCCCCTCTTTTCTCACAAAAACAGAATATGCATAAAAAGAAAAATCGTCAGTCTTTTTGTATGAAGCGGTTTCTGTGAGATAATCATGGGCAGAAATAACTTTCTCCAAATCAGTCATATCATCACGAAAGCAAACGCTAACCACATAACGAATCTGTTTTTCAAGTTCAGCTTTCATTTGATTTATTTCAGAAAAATCTTCTATAGCGTTTTCCCAGGAAAACGTTGAAACCAAACCATCTTCAAAAAAAGAATAGCTTACAGAATCGGGATACCAAAAAATCTTTGGATTTTCACTTTGAGAATACTGAAGAAGAAACCCTACCTTGTCGCTTGGAATATTATAGCTTCCCAAATCCACAGTGTTTTTCCCTTTTAATAATGCATCTGCAAAGGCATCAGAAGCGCCTTCATAGTCTGCATCTGCCCCTTGAGCAGTAAAAGAAAAAAAGAATAAAGCTGTAAAAAATACAATAAAAAATAGAAAAAACTTAATTATATCAAATTTAATTACCAACGTTAGTTTCATTTTTTCACCATGTTTAAAAATCTACGAATATATTTTACCACTAATAAAAGTGGTTGTCAATGCTTTTGAACAAATTAAGATTGACAACAAAAAATGCCTATGATATAATCGAAAGGAATCGAGGTATTAGAAATGATAGAATCAAAAATGATAGAAT
>JAZRPU010000125.1:0-4958 GCA_045649365.1 Eubacteriales bacterium
CTCAAAATTCTTCAACAGAAAAATCTATTTTGGTTGTAGGTGATTCTTCTGCTTTTGCCTTTGTTCCATTTTTGGCGGCGAATTACAGAAATATCTATTTCATCAACGTGGAGGCTTACAACGGAAACTTGTCTGAATATATGGAGGGCAAGGATATAGACGAAGGTGTTATTCTTTCCTATGCTTCCAACGCTGCTGCTTCTTCATATATAAACAAGCTTGATAGTGTTTTCACATCAGCTTCATAAAGCAAAATTAATCGTGATAGGCAAAGGGAATATCTCCGAAAATAACGTTTTCGGCAATACAAACCTTTGACATGACGTTTAGATTTGAAGAAGAAAACGGGGCGGCAATTTTAACGCTTATTCTCACGTCTAAATAAAGGCTATGTAAGGTTTGGTTTATTCCGACTGAAGTGAATTTTTGTGTTAATTCCGAAGCTACTGCACCAAGAGGAATTATTTCTATGTTCACATCAGGCCCTTTGGCAGAAAACAAACGGCTTCCCAAAAGAGTTCCCAAGGGTACGGAAATTGTTTCTTTTCCATTATCTTTCATGGCACGAATAATAGCTGATATAGTTTCTCCTTTCAGCCTGTTTACGCTTTCGGGATTAACTATAATTGCGGTGATTTTACCTGCGGAGTCATAGTGTATCTTGCATATACTGTTGTACTCCGCAGAAAGTTTTTGTACCGTTTCAAGAATGCATTGGTTTACTATTTCGTAAACACGATTTTCTCCTTGTGTTTCAGCGAAGAGTTTTACCGCTTTATCAAATCGCTGAAATGCTTCCACCGAAAGAATCCCTATAAGAATAAAAAAGGATACAATTATTATTTTTATTCTGAATTGTTTCATTGTCATTTGTTCTCCTTGAGTAAATGTGCTTTAAATTATATGAGTTATTCGCTTTTCTTTAGACTGAAAATCAATAACGTGAAATGTGATTTTTGATGAAATAATAAAAAAGATAGGACACGCTAAAAACGTTGTCCTATCTTTTTTTATCTGTGAAAATTCATTTTTAAAAGTTCTTCTTTAAGCTTGACCATAATTCTCTTTTCAAGTCTTGATATATACGATTGAGAAATCCCCAACATATCAGCAACTTCCTTTTGCGTTTTTTCAATACCGTTTGTGGTTATTCCAAATCTTAATTCTATAATTTTCCTTTCTCTTTCCTCTAACATGGATAAAGCTAAACGTACAAGTCTGATATCTTCTGCCCGTTCAATGTCTTTGTTTACAAACTCGCTGTCTGTTCCAAGTAAATCCGATAATAAAAGCTCGTTCCCGTCCCAGTCTACGTTTAAAGGCTCATCAATAGATACTTCATTTTTTAAGCATGAATTTTTTCTTATAAACATCAGAATCTCATTTTCAATGCATCTTGAGGCGTATGTGGCAAGCTTAATTTCTTTTTCGCTTTTAAAGGAGTTGACCGCTTTCATAAGTCCTATAGTTCCTATAGATACAAGGTCTTCAATACCAATACCCGTATTTTCAAATTTTTTGGCTATGTAAATTACAAGTCTTAAATTTCTTTCCACAAGAGTATTTCTTGCTTTTTCATCCGTTTTCATTTTTGAAATCAAGTCTGCTTCTTCCTCTTTCGTAAGAGGCGGCGGCAGAGTGTCGGGACCATTGACGTAGAAGCAATAATTCCCTTCGGTCGTTTTAGTTGTGAGTACCATTTTTATAAATTTTTCCAATCCTTTTTTTTCAGTTGTTTTCCTTATTTTTTTCAAAACGACAGAGAGCATGTTTTTCATATTCCCATTCCTTCCTTGCCGATATTTGATTTTTATATTTACAATACGTATTGTGATGGAATAAGTCCCCACGCTCCGCCAAAGCTTCCGCCTGAAAAATCTATTCCCACAAGAACGCTTATTTCCCGTTTTTCTTTGTTACCGAATATTTTCACTTCTGCATTTTGGGGTCTGAAAACAGGAATCAATCCGTTGTCAGTAGAAATTAGGCGAATCCCTGTGGGAAAGCTTTCTGATAAAACATCGAGCTTTTTAATGGCGGAAAGCTGCTGAACGGAAAAAATTTCTTTAAGCTTTGAATGCTTTATGAGAATTATTCCGTCACCGCTTATAGGGTCTGTCAGCAGATTTCCCGAATCGATTAACGCATCAAAATGAGTAGAATGTCCGTGAAAGGTTATAAAAACCGATGCGGATTTAACGGTGATTCTGTTTCCCGTTTTAATAAAAAACGGAGCGGATACAGCAACTATAATCAGAATTATAGAAATCAGCTCCGCTAAAGATACGTCTGCATAAATTCCTCCGCCCCAGAGAAAATATTTCTCTGTCCATGAAAAAATTCCTGTAATGATTCCGCCGCTTAATGCATTCGTTCCGAAAAATACCGCGGAAGTTCTTAAAATTGATTTTGCATCAGATGCGGGGGTTGCAATGGCACAAAGAATAATTAGCATGCATATATGTATAAGAAGCTGTAATAAAAAATGAAAATCCTTGATGTAAAGGCTCAAAACAGAATATGCCCCGCCCAAAAGCGCGGATATTATTAAAGGGACAACTTTTCTCTTGAATTTGCAAATATATAATGAAACGCACATACAAATAAAATCCACGGTGAAATTTAATACAAATAAAACATCGGCATATATTGTGTAGGTCAGTTTTGTTCACCTCCTTTGCTTATATATTTTACACTTACATGTAAGAATTTTTTGTCAAAGAGAGGAATATATAAATAATAAACTTTAAAAGATAAAGGAGAGGTTATGTTGAATAAAGGGAAAGGATACAAAGAAAAAATCGAAAATGGAAAAATAAGAAAAAATATAATCTTTTATTTTGTATTGATTCTGATGCTTTTTATATCTTGCCATTTTTACATAGAGCAAAATAATGCTTCAGTTTCTGCAGGAAATTTTGGAAACTATGAAAAAATCACTAACGTTTCTTTTTCGGATCTGTCAGAGAAGCTTTTTCGCGGAGGCGGCTTTGGAAAAAACTAAAAAGACTAAAATAAAAATAAGATTTTCCGGATTGATTTCTCTTGCAACGTTATATTTTTTAAATGGAAAAACCACCTTTTTACTTATGCTGATTTGCGCTTTGGGACATGAGGCAGGGCATTTAATTTTTATGAACATATTTGGCGTGAAGATTGATGAAATAACTGTTGGATTTCTTAATTTTAATATAAAATATAATAAGTCAAACACATCATATAAGGCAGACCTGTTAATATCCTTGGGAGGAGTTACTGTTAACACGATTTTGGCTATGTGCGGATATATTTATGGAAATTCAGAGTTTTTTTTCACAAATTTAATATTGATTGTTATAAATCTTCTGCCATTGCCCTCTCTTGATGGTGCTAATATTATTTCTGCTTTAAAGGGGTGCAAAGTGAAAAAAGAAGAAAAGGGATACAGAAGACTTTATAAAAAACTTTGCGGTGTATCAGCGGTTTTTTTGTTATCTTTAATGTGTAGCTTTAATTTGTCAGTTGTGTTTACAGGTGTTTCTGCATTGGTAAACGAAGAAATAATGTTTGATTTGGCGTAAAAAAATTAAATATTTGGCAAATCATTTTTAATAACGCTTTCGCAAATATGTGATACAGTTTGCTTTAGATTATCAGTAAACTTATTAATAGTGATCGTTGGATATTCACTTATAGGGTGAATATATACAATTTTAAAAATAAAAAAATATAATTGGCGAGGAAAAATGAAAAACGGTTTATTCAGCGAAAATGGTGAGCTTGTTTATTATAAAGATGGTCAACCTGTTCACGCGGGTGTAATAGAGGTTGATGGTGATATATATTTGGGAATAAATATACTTATAAACATAAGAAAGAAGGCTTTAAAAAGCTTTGTTTTTTTTATAAAAAAATTATTGACTTTTTTATCATAACGGGGTATAATCTTATACGGAGAATCTGTTTTTTTGGAAAGCCGAACAGGGAAGGAGCGTCATGGACTGGAAGCGCATACTGCGGTGAGTAGTAAACAGGGAACACTCTTAGATTTAATGAAAATTAAATTCGGAAATATCATCTAATTAAGGGGGAAACGGAGTTTTTATCTTCAACGGATTTGAGGAGCTTCTTTGAAAAAACATCAAAGAATGACTGCTGAATATGAGGCTGAAGCTTGAATTCAAACGTTTCAAAAAACGGATGGCACCGCGGGCGAAAGCTCGTTCCGAACGATTTATTTCCGGGAAACAGCATGGAGGAAAAATGCTCAGAACACATCATTGCAACGAGCTTACGCCTGAAAGCGTTGGAAAAAAAGTTCGTCTTTCAGGATGGGCAGAAACTATCAGAGACCACGGAGGCGTTATCTTTATTGACTTGAGAGATCATTATGGCGTTACTCAAGTTGTATTGAATGACGAAAAACTCATGGATGGTGTAAACCGCGAAACTGTTATCTCTATTGTAGGTGACGTTCGTCTTCGCGATGCTGAAACTGTTAATGCAAAGCTTGCAACAGGTCTTATTGAGGTTTATGCTGAAAGCCTTGAAATTTTAGGCACTTGCAAAAATATGCTTCCCTTTGAAATAGCCGAATCCAAAGGTACAAGAGAGGACGTTCGTCTGAAATACCGTTACCTTGACTTACGTAACCCCGAGATTCATAAAAATATAATGCTTCGCTCTAAAGTGGTGAGTTTTTTAAGACGTCAGATGGAAGAGTTGGGATTTGTTGAAATTCAAACTCCTATTCTTACTGCTTCTTCTCCAGAGGGAGCAAGAGACTATCTCGTTCCCAGCAGAAAGCACAAAGGCAAATTCTACGCTTTACCACAGGCACCTCAGCAGTTCAAACAGCTTCTTATGGTGTCTGGATTTGATAAATATTTCCAGATCGCTCCTTGCTTCAGAGATGAAGACGCTCGTCAGGACAGATCTCCTGGAGAATTTTATCAGTTGGACTTCGAAATGGCTTTTGC
>JAZRPU010000126.1:0-3524 GCA_045649365.1 Eubacteriales bacterium
CCTCCGACTTATTATTCGATTGGAGCGTCGGGATCAAAGCCTAAACGTTTGAGAGTTTCAACAACGTAAGATTCTCTGTATTCTTCACCGGGTTTTCTGCCAAGCATTGATTTGAAGAATTCTTCACAAGCTGTTTCATAAGGAATTTTTGCAAGCGTTGCGATAACACGTGTACTTCTGTCAATGAGTTTTTTGTTTGTAGGAAGAACTTGAATCATCCAGTTAGACCAAACACGTCCCATTTTTGCCATAGTTGCTGTACTGAGAATATTGAAAGAAAGCTTGATCAAAAGGTGTGTGAGAAGGTCAGTGCATGTTCTGGGAAGGTTTGCAGGAACTCTGATTTCATTATCAGAAAGCTTTTCTTCGGGAATATCACCGAATCTGAGGAAAACACTTCCATCAAATTTACCTTCATTTTCTTTAAACCATTTTTTTGCATCTCTTACACCGGAACCGTTAATATCAATACCAACAAGTCTTGCATAAGGAATGCCATAACGAGAATCATCGTCTTCGTTACCGATGCAATATTGAAGAACTTCGTCACCTGAAACTTTAGGAGGATTATCGATGATTGCCTGTGCTGCTTTCATCTCAATATAATCTTCTTTTGTCCATTCAAGACCTTTTATAGGACGACGGAAAATATGTTGCCATGCTACTTCATTGGGGTAAAGAGGATCTTTAGCGTATGCCCAGCTGATTATACCTTCTTTATCCAAGAATTTTCTGAAAGGAGGAAGTGTGAATGTAGGTTGACGTTCTGTTGTGTCAGTGAGAATATCGAGAAGATAATCGTGAGTAAGGTATGTAATTCTTCCGTTATTTGTATATGTTTCTGCTTCGTAATCAACTGCTTTTGCAAGTCCTTCAAGAGCTTCGCCGCTTCCGAGAATCTCATTGAGTTTTTCAAACCAATCAGCGTATTCCGCACCTGTAAGGCAAGGTGTTCCTACAACTTTGAATTCATCTTCTGTGAGATTGTCTTTGAGCCATGCACCAGCAGCCATTTCGAGAGCAGCTCCGGCAACGAGAAGTTCAACTGTTGTAACCTGCATTCTTGTTGAACCTGCTACAGCCATGTTACCTACAAAAATAGGAATAGGAATGATGTTTTCGCGAGCGAATACCATACGAACGCGCTCTAAATGTTCGCAAAGAATCTCCTTCGGATTGCAGTAAAGATAATAAGTGGTGCAACCTCTTTTGTCACCTTCGATAACTGATCCGTTGATACTTGCTGACAGTCCGCATTCTGCAAGTCCAATAAGTACGTCGCCCTCTCCTATTCCGGCTTCTACAACTTGTCTTGCACCGAATGTCATGTAGTCTTCAAAATTTTCAACAGAGTGTACAAGTGCTCTGTCACCACCTGTAGTGAAGCTATCACAGCAATCTGCAATTTCATAAAAACGCTCTGCTTTTGCGGGTATTTTAACAGCGAGGGATGTCCAGAAATCACGCCATGCTCCGTTAAGTTGGATTGCGAGTCTTCCTGATGCACCAACAGAAGAGAAAAGCATATGTTTCTTTTCATCCATAACTCTGCGGATATCTGCTACCATTCTTTTGAAATTTTCGCTTTCAAAAGCTTTTCTTGCAACGGGTGCAATATTAACATCAGCAGAAAGAATTGTTTTTACACCAGCTGCTGTGCTTTTTTTGATGTCCGTGCTTAAATTTCTTGTGAGCGGGTTGGATTGCTCTGTAGGAATAACCCCCAAATGAAATTGTTTTTCGTTTTCAATAAAATCTCTTGCGGCTTCCTTGTAATTCACAGTAAAATCCTCTTTTCTTTTTTTATTTAATTTATTTAAAATTTTATTTCTATAAGATTTTTTGGTGCAGAAGATAAAACTTCTGGCCCTTGCGGTGTAATTAATACTGTATCTTCAATACGTACACCGTATTTGTTTGGAATGTATATTCCTGGTTCAATTGTAATAACATTCCCTGATTTTAATACACTTTCTGACATACTTGAAACAGAAGGTGATTCATGAATTTCTATTCCGAAAGAATGTCCTGTAGAATGTGAGAAATAGTCTCCATATCCTTCAGACGTAATATAATTTCTCACTGCAAAATCAACGTCTTTGCATTTTGTTCCAGTATTGGAATTCATAATGCCGATTCGATTTGCTTCTAATACTGTATTATAAACAAGTTTCATTTCATCATCTGCCTTGCCCAAAACCACAGTTCTCGTCAAATCAGCACAATATCCTTTGTATTTCGCGCCAAAATCCATAGTTAAAAATGAATTTTCAGTTAATGGCACTATATCGGGTACACCGTGAGGCATTGAACTTTTAATTCCGGAAACAGCTATTGTTTCAAAAGCAGTTTCGCAACCTTTTTTATTAAAAAAGTAATTAATTTCTGCAGATATATCTGCTTCCGTAAGTCCCTTTTTAATAATATTAAGAATATGATAGAAACATTCATCGGTAATTTTTACGGCTTCTTTTATTAAAGCGATTTCTTTATCGTTTTTAACAGATATAAATTCAGTTAAGATATCCTTTTCATGTTTTAATTCAATATTCTTTAACATTAAGGATAAGCGTTCAAATTCCCCTAACGAAATTCGGTTTTCATCTAATACAACTGTTTTAAATTGATTTTGATTTATATATTCACAAGCTTCGGTAAAAATACCTTTCTTGCATGGATATATGGTAGCATCAGGCTTTTCTGAATACGCTTTTTCAACGTATCTCCCATCGAGAAATAACGCTGTTTCTTTTTGTGAAATTATAGCAATTCCCGCGGATGAACGAAATCTTGTTGCCCAATATCTTGAACTATCATCGAGAATTAAAAGTGCATCAGATGAATATTCGTTTAGTTTGCGAAGAAATTCAATTTTATCTTTCATATTCTCTAAGGCATAAAATTGCTGCCTTCTCCCGTTTGAATTCGGCAAACGTTCCGTTATCGAGATGATATCTTATTTGTTCCATAAGATTATTGTAAAAATACAAATTATGCATAACACAAAGTCGCATTGCTAAAAGCTCTCTTGCTTTAAATAAATGTCTTATGTATGATCTTGAGTATCTTTTGCAAACGGGACAATCACATTCAGGATCAATGGGTTTTTCATCGAGAATATATTTTTTGTTGTTTAAGTTAACAATTCCTGCGGCAGTAAAGCAATTTCCATGTCTTGCATTTCTACTTGGCATAACACAGTCGAAGAAGTCAACTCCCCTTTCTACCGCCTCCAATATGTTTACAGGCGTTCCTACGCCCATAAGATATCTTGGTTTATCAGCTGGCATATATGGTTCTACTGCTTCGATAATGGAATACATGTCTTCTGCACTTTCTCCAACTGCCAAACCTCCAATGGCAAATCCAGGAAGATCAAACTCTCTGATTCGTTTCATATGCTCGATACGAAGTTCAGGATAAATTCCGCCTTGATTTATACCAAATAAAAGCTGATCTTTATTGATTGTTTCATCAAGAGAGTTTAAACGATTCATTTCTGTAATGCATCTTTCAAGCCATCT
>JAZRPU010000127.1:0-3860 GCA_045649365.1 Eubacteriales bacterium
CTTACTGCTCAAAATACACAGGGAGTCAGAAGTATTGTAGAAACAACGCCAGAATTTTTAAAAGACCAGATTGACGCGGTATTTGAGGATATCCGACCAGATGCAGTTAAAATTGGAATGGTTTCTTCTTCAGAGCTTATAGAAGTAATTTCAGAAAGACTAACTTATTATAAAGCAAAGAATATTGTTATTGACCCTGTTATGATTTCAACAAGTGCACATAAACTGATGTAAACCAATGCTATTTCAATTTTAATGAAAAAGCTTTTCTCCATTGCAACTCTTGTTACGCCTAATATCCCCGAAGCAGAAGTGATTTCAAATATAAGAATATCATCACCCGAAGACATGTCAAAGGCTGCAAAAATTATAGGAGATACATTTGGATGCGATATTCTTTTAAAGGGAGGTCATAGAATTAACGATGCAAATGACCTTTTATATACAAAGGGAAAATATAAATGGTTTAGAAGCAAGCACATAAACAATCCGAATACACATGGTACGGGATGCACCCTTTCTTCTGCTATTGCATCTAATCTTGCAAAAGAGTATGACATTGAAACATCAATTCAAAAAGCCAAAGAATACATAACAGGCGCGCTTAATGATATGCTTGATTTAGGAAAATCTTCTGGGCCTATAAACCACGCTTTTGACTTGAATAGTAAATTCGCTAAAATAAACACATTTGAAGGGAGTAAAAAACAATGAGAAATTACACAACACAAATGGATGCCGCAAGAAAAGGCATCATCACACCGGAAATGAAAATCGTTGCATCTAAAGAATATAAAACGGAAGAAGAAATTCGAGAGCTTGTTTCCAAAGGACAGGTCGTTATATGTGCTAATAAATTACACACATGCATCGATCCAAATGGAATCGGCTCCATGCTTAAGACAAAAATCAACGTAAATTTAGGCGTTTCCCATGATTGTAAGGATTACAATATTGAGATGGAAAAGGTTATGATGGCAGTCAACATGGGAGCAGAAGCCATTATGGATCTTTCATCCCACGGTAACACTCAACCCTTTCGTCAGAAGCTTACAAAGGAATGCACGGCGATGATTGGTACCGTTCCCGTGTACGATAGCGTTATCCATTATAAAAGAGAACTTTCAACACTTACCGCAAAGGACTTTATTGACGTAGTTCGACTTCATGCAAAAGATGGCGTTGACTTCGTCACCATTCATTGCGGAATCACAAGGAATACCATCGAACAGATTAGAAAACACAAAAGAAAAATGAATATTGTTTCCCGTGGTGGCTCTCTTATATTTGCATGGATGTGTATGACAGGCGAAGAAAACCCTTTTTACGAGTATTACGATGAAATTCTTGACATTTGCCGTGAGTATGACGTTACAATCTCTCTTGGCGATGCTTGTCGTCCTGGATGTCTTGCAGACGGAAGCGACGTATGCCAGATTGAAGAGCTTGTACGCCTTGGAGAACTTACAAAGCGTGCATGGGAAAAGGATGTTCAAGTCATGATAGAAGGTCCGGGACATATGCCAATGGACCAAATTGAAGCAAATATGAAAATACAGCAAAGTGTTTGCATGGGCGCTCCTTTCTATGTACTCGGGCCAATAGTTACAGATGTTGCGCCCGGTTATGATCATATTACATCTGCAATCGGCGGTGCAATTGCGGCCGCAAGCGGTGCGGCTTTCCTTTGCTATGTAACTCCTGCCGAGCATCTGGCACTTCCTAACGTAGATGATGTAAAGCAAGGCATTGTTGCCTCCAAAATTGCAGCTCATGCTGCAGACATAGCAAAGAAAATCCCCCATGCAAGAGATATGGATGACCTCATGGGAGAAGCCCGTCGCAAGCTCGATTGGGAAGAGCAATGGGCATGCGCAATAGATTCAGAAACAGCAAAACAAATTTATAACAATCAAAAACCTGAGCATGACGATACATGCTCCATGTGCGGTAAGTTCTGTGCAGTAAGAAGCATGAACAAAGCCTTAAACGGAGAATATATAGATATACTGTAAATAGAAACTACAATAAATTAGGGAAAAAAGCATCTAAAAAAGATATTTACTCGTTTTCAAAGAAAAATTAAAAGCGTTGCTTTTTTTAAGTAACGCTTTATTTTGCTATTTGTTCTGCTCTTTTCGTTTGACACGTCTGACACGGTTAATATGCCTTTCAAAGTCACCGTTAGATATAATTTCTGCTAATACAAGTTGAATATAAGTGGGAACTGTGCAAGAGTAAAAACCCAACTTTTCTTCAAACTCTGAAACAAAACGTTTAGGCAACACCATATATCCAACACGAAAAGAAGAAGATACAGTCATTGAAAAGGTATTCATATAAATTACATTGTCCTCTGATGTATGCGAAAAAAGAGTTTCTTCAGGCTTTTGAGAAAGGGAAAATTCAGATTCAAAATCATCTTCAACAATAAATCTCTCTTTTTGTCCCGCCCAACGTAAATATTCGTGTCTTTTGGAAGCAGAAGCAGTAACCCCGCTTGGATAACTTCTATAAGGGGAAATATGAAGTATGTCGGCGTGACAATTTTGAAGTTCAACAGAATCGATACCATCGTGACATAGAGGCAGTTTTTCAAGTTTTACCCCTGAAGAGATATATACTTGTTCTATTTTTTTATAAGATGGGGTTTCAATAGCATACACCCTATTTCTCCCTAACAAACCTATTATCAGATTGTACAGATATTCCGAACCTGATCCAATTATTATTTGTTCCGCCTCTGCATAAATTCCTCTGCTTCTGGCAAGATAATGGCTGATTGACTCCTTAAGCTCTGCTGACCCTGTATTTGGTGAACGTTCAAGAATTGATTCCCCAAAATCAGTTATTACCCTACGCATCGTTTTTGTAAGCACAGAAAAAGGAAATTCAACAGCTGTCGATTTTTCATGACGATTACTATGATGTAAGAAAATTTTTTTATCTTCAGTATAAGCAACAAAACCGTTGTCATCACAAAAAACAACAAAAAAACCGCTTCGCTCACGAGCTTCTATATATCCTTCATCGCAAAGCAATGCGTAAGCATGCTCAACCGTCACCGTGCTTATGCCAATTTCGTCAGCAATTATTCTTTTTGACGGAAGCTTTATTCCAAAAGGATAAATGCCTTTAACAATGTCTTCTCTCACCTGCTTATATAACTGAAGATAAGCAGGTATGCTTGACGTATTATCAATATTATATTTCATCTGGTGATATAATTTTCTCCAATTCTGACTATTTTAATATAACCAGATTTATTATATACTAATATACAGAATTAATCAATAGGAGAAAGAAAAATGACTGAATTATTTGAACAAACAACTGCTGTTATAAAGGAATTTGGCGAAAAAGCAAAGCTTAAGAGCGGCGATATTGTTGTTGTAGGTTGTTCTACAAGTGAGATTATCGGCTCTAAAATTGGTACAAATTCAAATCCTGATGTAGCATTTGTTATTTTTAATGCTATTAATGAATATGCAAAAAAAGAAGGTTGGAAGCTTGCTTTTCAATGCTGTGAACATTTAAATGGTGCTATAGTAGTAGAAAGAAGCACCGTACCAACAAAAGAGAGCGTCAACGTTATTCCACGTCCAAAAGCGGGTGGCTCCATGGCAACACAAGCATATCAGAATTTTGATGATCCTGTTGTGGTTGAAGAAATAAAGGCAGATGCAGGAATAGATATAGGATTTACATTAATAGGTATGCACTTAAAAAATGTAGCGGTCCCTCTTCGTTTGAATAACAATAAAATTGGAGAGGCAATCGTTATTGCAGCGCGTACAAGGCCGAAATTTATCGGAGGCACCAGAGCAGAATACGACAAGGATTTATTGTAAAAGGAAATG
>JAZRPU010000128.1:0-4727 GCA_045649365.1 Eubacteriales bacterium
CTCACAGAACGACATGGCTACGATCCGACTTGTCAATATATTCAAAAACGCTGTCTGCAAGTATTCGTCTGTGGGGGATTTCTTCGGAAACAATCCCATCATAAAAAGGAGGAAGATTTTCCATTTCCGCAAGTCGATTCAAAATACTGACGTTTGCAATAACTGCATTGTGGCAAATTGTTCTTCGTTGGTCAAGCTCTGCGAGAGTATCTCGATAAACCTCTCCGTTTTTAACGTTTCCGCTAATCATTATTTTATAGGTCGCTTGATTGTAAACCGATTGGTGATACTTTTCAAAAGATTCCAGACAATCTTCAATAAGCGACATCAGGTCAGCGTCATTTTTGAGGGCTTGGATTAAAAGGGATAAAGTTCTTTCGTTTATCATGTTGCCTCCTTTGAATTGCTTTTTATAGATTCATCTTTTTGAGCTCGTGCACAAGACCAACATAAAATTCTCTTACGTCAAAGCCCTCTATATTCATTCGATGAAGGTCAATCATATCTCCGTGAGATATTCCGTATTTTCCTTTCGGTTTAAGAAGGGTGTATTTTTCACCCCATGAAAAAGAGCTTTCGCTTACTAAACCGTCATTTCGTCCGTCAAAAATCTTAACTAAATGATAAGAGAAGTTAAGAGGAAATTTTCCGCCTTTTGCTTTGTTTAAAACAGAGCCTACGCTCTGACAATATATATTTTCAAAGCCTTTAGGGTTGTCTTCAAATTTTTTTGATGCGGTCAAGTCATTAACTGCCGCTAAAAAATCGGGCTCTTCATCTCCTAATTTTTTTAAAGCTTTATTGTATGCATTGGCAATGGAATCTTTCGTTTCGCTTTCAATGTTTTCTAACAGATATTCCGCAAATTGACAGCCTTTATGTGGTGTGTTAATTGTTGTAAGAGAAGCAACGTATGGTGCTATTCCATAATCCGCAATAGCTTTTCTGCAATCAAGTCCGCCTTTTGAGTGAGCAATAATGTTTACTTTTTCCGCTCCCGTTTCTTTTATTATTTCTTTAATTCGCAATGAAAGCTCTTGTGCACTTTTGTCTACAGATGAAGCGGATTGATGATTCCCATAATAAATTTCAGCTCCATTTTTTTGTAACTCTTTTGGGATTCTTCCCCAATAGTTGAAATATTTAAAATCCCTAAAAAAAACTCCATGTACTAACAAAAGCGGGTATTTAGTTTTGCATACTGCTTCATCTTTTCTCGATTCATTTAAACGGTCTTTTTCTATTTCTGTTTCCACTTCATCAAAAATGGTTTTAATAATCCGTCTTAACATTATTAAATTCAAAACGGGAATAAGTCCGCAAATAATACCCAAAACTCTGTGCTTTATTCCTAATTGATACGATGCAACGTAAACACAGCATATTCCACAACAAAACACAAGTGCTTCAGCAACAAAGCAAAAAAGTGCGCTGAACAGAAATTCTTTTAAATTTCCTCGGGCTATACCCGAAACAATCTGACATACAATGGAAATAAAAGTTGACGTTATAAACGAAGAAAGCAATATCCCTCCGTGATAACACGCTTTAAGACGGAAACCCTTCGCTTTGCAAAAAAACATTCCTGCAAAAGTGTTTGATAAAACAAAGGCTATTATAAAAAGAGTTAATAAAGCAGAATTTCCCCACACGAAAATATATGAGTTTGAAATTATACAAAAAATGATAGTGTATAAAATAGAAGTTAATAAAGTTTGTTTTTTTGCCCTGTTCATTTCAATCTCCCGAAAGAAAAAATTATGCTATTAAACGCTCAATGCCTCTCTGTTTAAGAGAGGCATTGAGGAAGAAAAATAAAGAAAGGAAAAAATGAAAAATAAGTTTCAAAGTCAGTCAAATTTTAAAATTTATGCTGGTTGCACAGCTTTTGGTGGAAAAGCAAAAAACAAAACATTTTTTGAAAAAAGTATTGGATATTTTCCACAAATTTAGTTTATCACACAAAAGTTTATTTGTCAATATTATTTGAAAAATTTTTTTGAAAAAATTTGGCTTTTCTGCTTTTGGTTACCCGAAAACAGAAAAGCCGTTTTTACTTATTTGCAATTTAGCTGATAGGCGTGAATTCGATGGGGGAGTCGTATATTTCGAGTCCTGTTTCAAGAACTTCTCCCTCAACGGTGAATTTGAAATGCTTCGCGTTGTAATGGTCAATAAACGTATTTGCAATGGCTCTTACTAAAAGAGCACCGTAAGTTCTTCCTTCGTTTATAGCTGTTCCAAATTCTTCGGAAAGGTCTACTAAAACTGTATCTTTGATTTTATCAAAGTAAATAAGACTTGTGTTTTCGGGAAGCACTTCTGCAGCTATGAGCAAATCGATTAAATCGTTTGCGCTGCCATTGAAATAAGATGTTTTTGGAATTAAAGACGTTTGGTCTTCGTTGGGGACATAGATTGTAACAACTTCCATAAATTCAATGGGAGAATCATAAACAATGAGTCCTGTTTCGAGAATTTCACCATTTACTGTGAATGAGAAATATTCCACACCGTAATATCTGATAAAGGTGTTCGCTATTGCGCACATCAAAATAGCTCCGCTTGTTCTTGCTTCATTAATGGCTGTTCCAAACTCTTCGGAGAAATCAACCTTTACTGTTGTTTCATCGGTTTCCAATGAATTAACGATAGTTCCCTCGGGGAGTAATCCTTTGGAAATGAGAGCTAAAACAAGATTTTGAGCAGTGGGAGTAAAACGAACTTCTTCTGTTTCAAGCTCTGTCTGGCCTTTATTGGGGATGAAAAGGATTGTAGAGCCTTGGGGCTTCATGGAGAAATCGTAAATAACAAGACCTGTTTCCAAAATTTCGCCTTCAACGGTGAAGTAAAGCTCTGTGAAGTCATATTTTTCTGCTAACGTATTAACAAGGGAATTAAGCAAAGTATCTGCGGAAGTTCTCGCCTCGTTGATAGCTGTTCCAAATTCTGCTGAAAAGTCTATTGTTGCAATTCCGCCTTTGATATCAAAGGAGTTTACCTTTGCTTCTTTGGGGAAAACGTAGTTTGATGATAAAAGGGAAACCAAACCGTCTATTGTTCCGTTAAAATATGATTTTTGAGGAATAAGAAAAGCTTTGTCTTCGTTGGGCACCCATGTTGTAATGCTTTCTGTAAATTCAATGGGGAAATCGTAAATAACAAGACCCGTTTCCAAAATTTCTCCCTCAACGGTGAAAACGAGTTTGTTAACACCATAATTTTTGATAATTGTATTTGCGAGAGAAGCAAGCATTATTTTTTCGTTTGTTCTTGCCTCGTTGAGAGCAACGCCAAATTCAGAAGAAAAATCGATTATAGCTTTATCTTTATATATTTCAAAGGAATTTACTTTAGTTTCTTCGGGAAGAACGTTATAATTTATCAAAAGGGATATGATGTTGTCTATTGTTCCGTTGAAATATACGTTGTAGGGAACAACATCGGAATAATCATCTGTGGGAACGTAAAGAATGAGTTGTTTTGTAAATTCGATAGGAGAATCGTAAACCGTAAGACCGGTTTCAAAAACTTCGCCTTCAACGGTGAAGAGGAGATTGTCCACTTCGTAATATTTAATAATGGTGTTCGCAAGGGCACCGAGGAAAACGTTTTCCGTTGTTCTCGATTCGTTGAGAGCTACACCGAATTCTGACGAAAGGTCAATAACTGCTGTTTTTCCGTTTATTTTAAACGAATATACTTTAGTTTCTTTTGGAATTGCATTAAGGTTTGCAAGGGCTGAAACCAAACCGTCTATAGTTCCGTTGAAATAATAGTTAGTTGGAACGAGGTCTGTTTTGTTTTTGTTGGGAAGATAGACGGTGATGGGCTCGAGAAACTCGGTTGGGAAATCATAAACGATAAGACCTGTTTCAAAAACTTCACCCTCTACTGTAAATTCAAGGTATTCAACTCCGTAGCAATCGATAATTGTGTTCGCAAGAGATGCAAGGAAAATATTTTCAAAGGTTCTTGCGTTATTAAGAGCAACGCCAAACTCTTCTGAAAGGTCTATCACCGCGATGTTTCCTATAACGTTGAAAGACAAAACTTCAGTTCCTTCGGGAAGAACGTTCATATCAATCAAAGCGGAGATTATGCCTTGAACAGTTCCGTCGTAATATGAACGGTAGGTTTTAAGATATGTGTAATCCTCATTGGGAACGTATAAAGTGATTGCTTTTCTGATTGTTTCTTCGGAAACGGAATCTTCCGAAGCTTCATCTTCTTCAGCTTCGCTATCGGTGGGAGCTTCTTGGGAAAGTATGTTATCTTCAGCTTTATTGCTTGAGCTTAACCAAAGAATTTTTATGTTAAGATAATCTGTAGCTGTTACTTCCCCGTCTTTATTGAAGTCGGCTGAAGAAAGGGGTAAAGCTTCATATAAAGAAGTGCCCAATAAATAACTTTTTATTCTCAAAAAATCAGTTGACGTAATCTGACCGTCACCGTCAACGTCACCCGCTAAAGCTTCGTTTCCTTCCGCAAGAGAAGTTATTCCGAAAGAACAAAGAAGACTTGAAAGTACAATTGTTAATGCAATTAGTCGTTTAAACATGGCTTGCCCCCTTAAAAAATCGACCCAAACATGTACTAATTTAGTACTCTTTAACAAAAACATTCTATCACTTTTATTTCTATTTGTCAATATGTAACTATATTCGCTTAAAAAAATAATCTTTTGAAAATTAATGTTATTAACATTAGAGATTTCTCTAAAGATA
>JAZRPU010000129.1:0-2797 GCA_045649365.1 Eubacteriales bacterium
GACATGGCTACGATCCGACTTGAAAGCTTGACAGTATATACATGTCATTGAAAGAAAAATATCCTGAAATCGTTGCTTTGAAGTTTGGACCTTTTAAGGAAGGGATATATAAAATAAATGGACTTTTTAGACAAAAGCTTGTTATAAAATACCGCGAGTGCGCTGAAATCAGAGAACTTTTTTCTAATTTAATGACTCAGTTTTTATCACTCGGACTTGAAAACGTAAAACTTGAAGCTGATATAAATCCGCTTACGGTATAAATTAATAGGAATGAAAGGTTTTCGTATGGCTATTTTGAATATATTGAAAATGAAAGACGATAGCGAAACTTTAAGAAAAAAATCAAGACCCGTTGAAATAATAAATGAAAGAATACTCACTCTCCTTGATGATATGAAGGAAACACTGGAGGAATCAGGCGGGGTAGGACTCGCTGCGCCTCAAGTGGGAGTTTTAAGAAGAGTTGTAGTTATAGACGACGGGGAAAAATTTGTTGAGCTTATAAATCCCGTTCTTGTTGAAACCTGTGGAGAGCAGGAAGAGGTTGAAGGATGTCTTTCTATTCCACTTCAATGGGGATACACAAAAAGACCTGCAAAGGTTGTTTGCGAAGCACTCGATAGAAACGGAAACAAGTTCAGAATCGAAGGTACTGACTTGCTTGCAAGATGTCTTTGTCATGAAACGGACCACCTTGACGGTGTTGTTTTCACGGATAAAGTAGTAAGAATGTTAAGCGAAGAAGAGGTTGAACAGCTTGGCTGATAATAAAGTTAAAATAAACGAGTTTGGAAAAATCAATAAAATCGTATATATGGGAACACCCGATTTTGCTTCGGTGATTCTTGAAAAATTAATTGCTGGGGGATACGAGGTTTCTTTGGTTGTATCTCAAATGGATAAACCAAGGGGACGAGGTAACGTTATGTCGCCCTCTCCTGTAAAAGCGGTTGCTTTAAAGGAGAATATTCCTGTTATAACGCCTGCTTCTATAAAATGTGATGAAGCGTTAACAGCGTTGAAAGAAGCAGATGCCGATTTGTTTGTGGTAGCCGCTTATGGTCAAATTTTGCCCGAAAGCGTTTTGAACTTGCCAAAATACGGTTGCATAAACGTACATGCTTCTTTGTTGCCTGAATACAGAGGGGCAGCGCCTATAAACCGCGCTATAATGAATGGCGAAAAAGAGGGCGGAGTTACGGTGATGTATATGGAAAAAGGGCTTGATACGGGAGATATGCTTCATGTTAAGAAAATGGATATACCCGAGGATATGAACGCGGGAGAATATCACGATGCTCTTTGCCAATTGGGAAGTGAAGCTCTTCTTGAGTTCTTGTCTGACTTTGAAAGCGGAAAGGCTTACCGCGAGAAGCAGAATGACGAAAAGGCAACCTATGCCGCAAAGATTCTTAAAGACGAGCTGGAAATTGATTTTTCTCTTCCTTGCGATAAAGTTAGAAACTTTATAAGAGGAACAGCACCTTTCCCCGGCAGCTATTTCGTTTTGAACGGAAAGCGCATCAAAGTAATGAGCGCGGAGCTGGGCAATGCCACGGGCGAAGCGGGAAAAGCTATGAAGCATGAAAAGGGAATAGAGATAATCTGCGGAGAGGGTAGCGTTATAATAACGTCACTTAAGCCCGAAGGAAAAAGAATTATGACGGGGCTTGAATACCTCGTCGGGAATAAATTGTGATTATGTCGGAAATCACGTTGAAATTCAGCTTTCCCGAAAATTGCTCTTATGGAGTCAAAGCGGGGAAAATTGAAAAGATTATCGATTCTTCTCATCCTGTTGTTTCCTTTCAGTTGGAAAACGGACAGCATGAAATTTGTATAGAGCAGTTCTTCTCCCCTGAAGCATCGGGTTTATTTGTCAGAATTTTAAAAATTGTATCCTTGCCTTTATCAGGACTTTTAAACATTGTAGCTTTCAATACTGATATGGATTGGGAAAAAGATATTTGTGCATACGGATTAAAGGCAACTTTGAAATTATCAGTTTGTGAAAATGCTGAATATGATATCTCTCTTATTAATTCTTCTTTTTCTTGGCAAACTGAAAGCTTTACCAAACCGTCATTGACAGTTTTGCCAAATTTGGAAGTGAAAACAGAATTCATAGAAAATGAAGGAAGTATAGATTTAAGCTTTGAAAAATTTATTCGTAGAACGTATTCTGTTTTTTCGGTAATTTTATTGCTTGCGGGTTTTATGATATATAATGCTGTTGCGGACGGAAAGAATATTTCTTTAACAGCTATTTGTGTGACGGTTACAATTTTTTTGTTTGTCGGTCAGATATTAATTAACTTGAAAAACGAAAGAAAACGAAAAGAAATACACCGAATTTTCAATAGCAAAAAATAACGTTTTTGGAGCTATATGCTAAATGAAAGTTTTTTTGTGGAATCTTATGAATTTAAGTCCTGTTGCTACGGTAAACAAATATGCAGCTAACGTGGATATTTCTGAACTTTATGATGGTTTGAAGACGGAGGAAGCGACTTATACTTCGTTTTCTCAAGTGCTTAAAGCTATCGATACTCATTGGTACTTTATACTTTTAATTGCTTTTTTGATTTCTATTATTATAAATTTTAGTGCTAAAGCGGTTTTTCGTATATATTCTTTTAAGTTCTCAAAAAGAATGCTGTCGGGATGGGAAGCGGCAAAGGCTATGCTTACCTTGAATTGCGTATACGGGGTAGATGTGGTTAACGTGAGCGGAGAGCTGACTGACCACTATGACGTTGAAACCAATGAAATACGGTTGTCTGAAAGCGTATAT
>JAZRPU010000130.1:0-7526 GCA_045649365.1 Eubacteriales bacterium
ATTTTAAGGGATGACGTTGAATTTATTGCGGCACACCCCATGGCCGGTAGAGAACAAAGTGGTGTTGCTTTTGCTGATGACAGCGTTTTCAAGGGTGCAAACTATATCGTAACTCCCACAAATAAAAACTCCAAGCAAGCAATAAAGCTTTGCAAGGATTTGGGGAAAATATTAGGATTTACACGTATCAGTGAGCTTTCCCCAGAATATCACGATAAAATGATTGCATTTTTATCGCAGCTAACTCATTGTATTGCTGTTTCTCTCATGACTTGCAATCAAACACCCGAGCTTGAAAAATATACAGGTGACTCATTCAGAGATTTAACAAGAATTGCTAAAATTAATGATAAAATGTGGTCAGAGCTATTTGTTGCAAACAAAACTGCATTAATCGCTGAAATGGACAGATTTATTTCTGAATTCCAAAAATTAAAAGGATTCATTGAAGAAGAAAACATTGATGAAATGCGTCAAATGATGAAACTCTCCACCGAAAGAAGAAGTTTATTTGATAAACCGCAAAAATAAAGAAAAGAGGAATTGAAATTATGAATATGGAGTTCTATCGCAAATTACCTATTCCAAAAGTAGTGAAGGAAATGTACCCCATAACGCCGTTTGCTGCACAAATCAGAGAAAACATTGTTAACGAGCTTAAAAAGGTTTTTTCAGGAGAATCTGATAAATTTATTTTAGTAATCGGACCTTGTTCAGCAGACAATGAAGATACTGTTTTAAAATATATATCTCTTCTCAGACCTATTCAAGAAAAAACAGCTGATAAGCTTTTAATAATCCCTAGAATATACACTAATAAGCCAAGAACAACGGGTGACGGATATAAAGGAATGTTACATCAACCCGACCCTAACGCTTCTCCTGACTTACTCAAGGGTATAATCGCCATAAGAGATTTACACATGAGAGCTATTAACGAAACAGGTTTTGCTTGTGCCGACGAAATGCTTTATCCTGAAAACCACCGTTATCTTTCAGATCTATTAGCTTACGTTGCAGTAGGCGCACGTTCTGTAGAAAATCAACAACACAGATTAACAGCAAGCGGTCTTGACGTTCCTGTTGGTATGAAGAATCCTACAGGTGGGGACTTCACAGTTATGATGAACTCTATTACCGCAGCACAGCATTCTCACGTTTTCAACTACAGAGGCTGGGAAGTTAAAAGTGCAGGTAACCCATACGCTCATGCGATTTTAAGAGGATACGTTAACAAGCATGGTAACGCTTTACCTAACTATCATTACGAAGACATTAATTTCCTTAATGAAATGTATCAAAAAGCGGACTTGCAAATCCTGCTGTTATTATTGATACAAACCATTCCAATTCAGGAAAAAAATATGCAGAACAGCCACGAATTGCAAAAGAAGTTCTTCAAAGCAGAATGTATAACAATGATATCAAAAAACTTGTTAAAGGCTTCATGATAGAAAGCTATCTCCTTGATGGCTGTCAAAAAATCGGTCAAGACGATATTCCAGGTCTTTCTATTACCGACCCTTGTCTTGGATGGGAAAAAACAGAAAAGTTAATTTACGACATTGCAGAAATGGCATAATTCAAAAAAGGCAAATGCGAAAAATCGCATTTGCCTTTAATCATTTTCCAATATAAATGCTGTTGCATAGGATATACAACAGCATTTTTAATATTCATTATTCAGCGAAAGAAAGCATTCTTTCCAAATCTTCAAGAATATCTTTTATGTTTTCAATTCGTACAGAGAATCGAAGAAGAGTATCAGTTAATCCGATTTCTTTTCTGATATTTTCGGGAATAGACCAATGTGTTTGAGTTAAAGGATAGGTAATAAGTGAATTAACCCCTCCAAGACTTTCGGCAAACATAATAAGGTTTCCGCTTGTTAATACTTCATTTATTCCCTTATTACTTTTCAAGGTGAAGGATATCATTGCACCAAAACCAGACGTTTGTTTTTTGGAAACTTCATAAGATTTATGTTCGGGAAGTCCAACGTAAAAAACCTTATCTACTTTTGGATGATTCTTCAAGAACTCTGCGCACTTCATAGCGTTTTCCTGATGGCGTTCCATTCTCAATGCAAGTGTTTTGATTCCGCGCATTACAAGCCAGCTATCAAACGGGTCAAGAGCTGCGCCTTGAGTTTTTGTTATATAGTCAAAATGCTCTTCCAATTCAGGCGAGTTAACAACAACAAAGCCAGACGTTGTATCATGATGACCTGCTAAAAACTTTGTTCCGCTATGAACAACTATATCTGCACCAAGTTCAAGAGGACGCTGAAAATATGGTGATAAAAAGGTGTTATCAATTACAAGAAGTGCATTGTTTGCCTTCGCAATTTCTGAAATCTTTGCAATATCAGCAACAGTCATCATTGGGTTTGTTGGAGTTTCGGCAAAAATCATTTTTGTATTAGGCTTCATCGCCTTTTCTACTGCATCATTATCATCAATAGGCACAAACGTATGTTCAATTCCATACTTGATGAAAAATTCTGCTATTTGGCGATATGTGCCACCATAAACGTCATTGGAAAGAACAACGTGGTCACCAGATTTTAAAATTGAAAAGCATGCCAATACAGCAGAAAGTCCACTTGAGAAGGGAAAACCTGCAGAACCATTTTCAAGCATAGCAATAGTATTGCCGAGAGCTTCTCTTGTAGGGTTATTACATCTGCTATATGAATATTTAATTCCTGAATTTATACCTGTGTTTCTGAAAGTTGATGTTTGATATATAGGACAACTGACAGCGCCTGTTAATGGGTCAACGCCATTATATCCCTGAACGACTTTAGTATCAAAGCTCAAGCCGCCTCTCTTTGTCTTATCAATCATAATTATTCTATATTTGCGCTAAAAAGCACAAACCCTTTCATCGTATTTATATTATATTATGTTATTTAACCGCTATAGGCTCAAAATTCAAAAAATCTGATGATATAAGGGATAAAACCGTATCCCCGTATTTACTGATTAAATATCTTTTATCAGCAGAATGAATATGACCGTAATAGCACCTTTTAATTTTTTCTTTAACAAGCTGTTTGCAGATTGGAACAGAAACCTCACCGCGATATGCGGGTGGATAATGAAGAAAAACAATAATCTCTTCATCGTTTTGAACAAGGGATTTTGCATTACTCAAAGAAAGTTCAAGTCTTCCTGCTTCTCGTAATGTTATTTTTTCATCATTCTCATCAGAGGTTGTCTCTGTTATCCAGCCTCTTGTGCCACAAATTATTTTATTTTCGACTTTATAAGCATTATTATATAGAATAGAAATACTATCAAATTGGTTTTCTGCAAGGAATGAATCAAGCTTTTTCTTTGTTTGCCACCAATAATCATGATTTCCCTTCCCTATTATTTTCTTCCCAGGCAAATCATGTAGAAATTGAAAATCAGCTTTTGCTTCTTCCAAAGTCATTCCCCAGGAAATATCTCCCGGTATTATAACTGTGTCATTTTCACCTACAACACGAATCCAATTCTCTTTCAACCGCAAATGATGATTTAACCATTTTTCACCGAAAACGTCCATTGGTTTTGAAACTGATAAGGCAAGGTGAAGATCTGAAATTGTATAAATCAAATTATTCCTCCCCAAAAGCTTCAAAAAAACAGATTTTTCCAACTAATAATTTAACTGATTTTGCAAATACTATAAACGTACGAAAGTACAAAAGCAAATGAAAGTCGAGTTAAAGTTATGAAAAACATTTCATTAAACGATACCCCTAAACACATAAAGGGGATTTCATGCAGCGTTAAAGATTGCATTCATCACGACATTGAAGATTGCTGTACAGCAAAAAGCATTAGCGTTGGACCTTCAAATGCTTCTTGCTGTTCTGAAACAGTTTGCGCAACTTTTAAAAAAAGATGTTCCGATAATTGCGCACCTGAATGTCGATAAAAACTAACGGCAGGAACGATCTTTAGAAAATTCTAAAACCCTATTAGGTATTTCTTCTTTTTCTACTACGGTATTAAACCGTTTTTCACCCATTTTCAGAGAAGAAAGATTTACGGGGATTTCAGTACCGCTGATGGTTTGAAGTTTTTCAAGAGCTTCAAAATCATCGGCGGGTATTTTTTCTCCTAATGATTCCAAAACCGCTGATGAGAATTTATAAGGCGATGCAGTGGAAACAACTATCACCTTTTTATTATCCTTAAATTCTTTTTCATAGGTATCGGTAGCAAAAAGCGCAACTGCAGTGTGTGGGTCTGCTAAATATCCAAATTTATCAAAATAACGTTTTATTGTATTTTGAGTTTGAACTTCATTGGCATAGCAACCTTTAAAATGCTTATTCAACTCTGATTTTACATTATCGGGAACAGAGAAAATTCCGTTTTCAGAAAGCTCTTTCATCCACTTTTCGCAATTTTCATTTCCAGCAATCATAGATAAAAGTCTTTCAAGGTTACTGGATATCAAAATATCCATAGAAGGAGATATTGTCGTATAGAATTCCCTTCTTCTATCGTAAATGCCAGTTTCAAAGAAATCATACAAAATTTTATTTGAGTTGGAAGCGCATATTAATTTTCCAAAAGGGATTCCCATTAATTTAGCTATATAAGCGGCAAGTATGTTGCCAAAGTTACCTGTAGGTACACAAACGTTTACTTCTTCACCATAGCTTATTTCACCCTCTTTGATAAGATCGCAATATGCTGATACATAATAAACTATTTGAGGTGCAAGACGTCCCCAATTTATAGAATTTGCGCTTGAGAAGAAAAGTCCTTCTTCAGCTATTTTATCTTTCATTTCACCATCGGAAAATACTTTTTTTACAGCAGTCTGGCAATGGTCAAAGTTACCCTTTACTCCTGTAACACATACATTACTTCCTTTTTGAGTAATCATCTGAAGTTTTTGAATATTACTTACACCGTCTGATGGATAAAAAACGGAAATTCTTACCCTATCCACGTCAGAATATCCCTCAAGAGCAGCTTTTCCAGTATCTCCAGAAGTTGCAACAAGTATTAATGCTTCACCGTTTTTTCCTGACTTTTCAATAGCAAGGCTCAAAAGTCTTGGCATTATCTGAAGTGCCATATCTTTAAATGCACAAGTAGGGCCATGCCATAACTCTAACATATATTTTCCGCTATCTCCAATTTTTGAAAGCGGTGCCGCGCCTCCTGGAAAACGTTCTTCGCTATAAGAGTTATTTGCGGCAGAAAGCAATTCATCGTAAGTATAATCAGTCAAAAACATTGACAATATCTTTGCCGCTCTTTCCGCATAGGTCATTGATACAAGCTCTTTAACTGCTATTTCCGAAAGAGTAGGTATCATTTCGGGGATATAAAGCCCGCCATCAGGAGCTATACCGTTCATTATTACATACGATGCAGTTCTTGGCTCGTTATTGTTTCTTGTGCTACTGTAAATCATTTAAATACACATCGCCTTTCAATAATTTAATAATTGAAATACCCTTTTAAGTGGGTGTTTATTTCATATTTTTCAAGCTTATCATCGGCTGAAATTTCAATTACGTCAAATCGTATTTTTTTAAATTTTAATCTCAAAGGGAGTTTCCACAGATAAAAAGGAGCTTTATTGCTCGAACAGTGGGATTTTAAAAACTCTTTAGCAGTATTTTTTATATTCTGCTTTTTTGCAAAATCAACCGCTTCCCTGCCTGTTCCGAATTTCAGGCTGCTTCTTGTTTTCACCTCAACGAAAACCAAAGTGAAATTCTTCCAGAATATCAAGTCTATCTCTCCGCTCATAGTCCAATAATTTCTGGCGATAAAGAGATAACCCCTTTTCTTTAAATACTTTTCAGCGCATTTTTCGCCTTTTTCTCCGACTGTTTTATTATGTTTATTATAATACATTTTTCAGAAAACTAGTTCGATGAGCTTCGCAAGGGCCTAACGCTTTTATAGCCTCATAATGAGCTTTTGTTCCATATCCCTTATGCTTTGAAAAACCGTAACCAGGATATTTTTTATCAAGCTCAAAGCATAATCTGTCCCTTGTTACTTTTGCTAAAATTGAGGCAGCTGCAATAGACGGAGAAATAGCATCACCTTTAACAACTGTCTGAGTTGGAATATTAAAGCCTCTTGAAACGTTTCCATCGATTAAAGCAAAGTCGGATTTAACGTTAAGTCCTTCAACAGCCCTCCTCATTGCTAATTGAGCCGCATTCAAAATATTGATTTGTTCTATTTCTTCAACGGAAGCAGAAGCTATTGAATAGGAAATAGCATTATTAATTATAACATCAAACAACATTTCTCTTTTTCGTTCAGTCAACTTTTTAGAATCGTTAAGACCTTCTATTTCCAACCCTATTGGCAAGATAACCGCAGCAGCGTACACAGGGCCAGCCAAAGGACCTCGCCCGGCTTCATCTACGCCACATATATATTTATATCCTTTTTCGCTCAAAGAGGTTTCGATGTTATAATCCATAATCAATCCAAAGTAATCTTTCCGATTTTTCCGCCTCTGAACTCATCAAGCAAACATACGGAAAGTCTGTCAACATCAATTTCGCCTCCTGAAACAAGAAAGCCTCTTTTTTTTCCTATCTTTTCATATATATCTGCAGTTGTATCTTCTTCGGAAATTTCAATTTTATATCTTGCACAAAGCAATGCGGGATATTTTTCCTTAAGATAATCAATCAATTTAAAGGAAAGATGATATATATCCAATATTTCATCTCTTACCGCACCTGTTAATGCTAATCTGACACCAACTTCAGGGTCATCAAACTTATGCCAAAGCAAGCCCGGGGTATCAAGCAAATCGATACCATAGGGAGAAGATACCCAATTCAATTCTCTTGTAACACCTGGACGATCTTCTGCTTTCGCTTTTGAGGTTTTTGTGAAAGTATTTATAAACGTGGATTTCCCCACGTTTGTTATTCCAACAACAACGCCTCTTAAACGTCTTCCACTCATTCCTTTGTTTTCAAAACGTTTAATTTTATCATCAAGAGCTGTTCTTATGGCTTTATTAACCAAGTTAACATTTTTTCCTGTTTTACAATCAATAGAAATTACGGTTCTTCCGCTTTTCTCCAGCTGATTCATAAGGAAATTAGTTCTTGAAACGTCACAAAGGGAACTTTTTGTAAGGAGAGTTATTATGGGTTTTGCTCCGCAAATATCTTTTATATCGGGATTGATACTTGATATAGGAACTCTTGAATCCAAAAGTTCAATAACAAAATCCACCAAGGGCAATTTTTCTTTCAGCTTTCTCTTTGCGGCAGCCATGTGGCCGGGATACCAAACTATAGTCATTGATTCACTCATTCAATTTTACCAGCACTTTCAAGGGGATAAACTCTGAATATAACTTTTCCCATTATTTCGTTTTCATCAAGTTGACCAAAAACACGGCTATCCGAGGAATGATTTCTATTATCACCAAGGACAAAAACCTTTCCTTCTTCAACGGTAAAAGTTATGCTGTTATCTTTATCAACGTTGATTAAATGTCCCTTTTCCATTTCCTTTTCCAGA
>JAZRPU010000131.1:0-4587 GCA_045649365.1 Eubacteriales bacterium
ATGAATTAGAAATACAAATAGGTGGTAGAAAGATTATAAAAAGTTTTAACACATCAGATGAACAAAATAAATATTATGAATTAATAAAAAAAGAGTTTGAAGAAGAATATAACAATTTTGGCTCACCTTATATTTATGATAAACTTAAAGCTGTTGATGAAAAAGCGGCAAATATTATTCATCCGAATAATAAAAAAAGATTGATAAGAGCATTAGAAATCTATTTGCTTACAGGAAAAAACAAAACATATTGGGATGAACAATCTCTTAAAACGTCTCCACCCTTCCCTTATGAAATTTTCACTTTAGAACATGATAGGCCTGTTTTGTATGAGAGAATTAATAAAAGAGTCGAAATAATGAGAAGCCTTGGATTAACTGATGAAGTTGAAGATTTGTGGGAAAGAGGAATTGAAAAAACTCCAACAGCTTCACAAGCAATCGGATATAAAGAATTTTTTCCTTATTTTAAAGGTGAAATTACCGAAGACCAAGCTTACGAAAACGTTGCTCAAGGAACAAGAAATTACGCTAAAAGACAAATAACCTTTTTTAAAAGAATAGAAGAAAGAAAGGCTATCAGAGTCATTTCCTCAAAAGATGCAATTGATGAAATAATAAATAATTCGGAAATAATTAAAGCTTATGTTTAAAAATATCATGTTTCAAATAGGTAGCACTATTATTGCTGTTGCTGTTTTGGCGTATTTAGCCCTTCATACTCTTTCGAGCTTTGAAAATGAGCTTGAAGTAAAAAATGCATATTATACAACGATGGATTTGACATACGATTCTACCGCGTATATTTTCCGAGATGAAATGGTTCTATCATCAAATAAATCAGGATTTCCTTTGTTTGAATTTGAGAATGGTGAAAAAGTAAAAACAAACCAAAAGGTTGTATCGCTGTTTTCTGATGATTCAACCTTTCAAACTCAAATGGAAATAAAATCTCTTCAGAAAGAAATTGATTATTTAAGCAAAATAGTCAATGAAGTAAAGTACTCAACTCCTGCTATTCCATCGTTGGACAAATCGATTAACGAAAGAGTACAAAATATATCATCATCAACTAATGGAAATGATTTAAGGAGTTCCCTTTCTTTATCTGATGAAAGTGTTTATAATCTTGACCTTAAATATTGTATTTTAAACGGAACTGAAGAATACGAAAACAGAATAAAATCTTATAAAGAAGAAATTTCAAATCTTTCTTCATCTGTTGGTGGAAGTGTTTCAATCTCTTCTCCATATTCGGGATATTTTTATAATGAAGCCGACGGATTTGAGGGGATTTTCACTATTGATAAAATAGACATGCTTTCTGCTGAAATTTTTGATGAGTTGAAAAATTCTTCCGCTGAAAGCCAAACATCTGTTGGAAAAATTGTAAAAAATTCCAAATGGTATATTGCATTTGAACTCAAAACAAATGATGCAATAACCTTATCACCAAATAAAAAATACGCTGTATATTTTTCTTCATCAGATAAAAAAATAGATATGAAGGTTGAAAAAAGACTCGATTCATCTGATGAAAATAAAAAAATAATAGTTATGTCATCTAACACGATATTAGAAGATTTTAATTTTTCAAGAAAACAGACTATAAGTGTTACGTCTGCAACATATTCTGGATTAGCCTTTCCCGCTTCCGCTATCCATACGGATTATGATCTAACGGGTGCAAGCAAGGCGGGCGTTTATGTTTTAGATGAAACAGTTGTAAAATTTAAAACCTTTAATAGAATCATGGAAAAGAATGGTTATGTTTTGTGTTCAGTTCCTGACAGTACAAATATATCCTTATACAGTGAAACAAAGCTTTCACTTTTCGATTCTGTTATCGTTGAGGGAACAAATCTTTACCATAATAAAGTGATCAAAAACGTTTTAAAAGCAGGATAAATCTTTATTTGATTCAGTAAATTTATTTTAGGACAAACTTGTATGAACGAAAATATAAAAAAACAAATTGATGAAATTAGAAAAACAACTAATGGTAAAGCCATTCTTCTTCTTGCAACAAAATGTGTTGATGCGGAAAGAATAAATTATGCAATTTCTTGCGGTATTACTCATATAGGCGAAAACAGAGTAAATGAGCTCTTGGAAAAATATGATAAAATTGAACGTGATAAAGTTCAGCTTCATTTTATAGGGCATCTTCAAAGAAATAAAGTTAAATATATTGTTGATAAAGTTGATATGATTCAATCTGTTGACAATATAAAACTTGCGGAAGAAATTGAAAAAGAATGTTCTAAAAAAAATATATTTATGCCTATTCTTGCAGAAATTAACGTCGGGTATGAAGATTCAAAGTCGGGCATTGCTCCTGAAGATACTGAATCTTTTTTGAAAGAGCTTTCAAAATTTCCACATTTAAAGGTGAAAGGATTAATGGCAATCCCCCCTGCATCAGAAAATAAAGAAATTATTATTAGAAATTTTAAAAAAATGTATCAAATATACCTTGACATCAAAGAAAAAATGTTAGATAATATAAGTATGGAAGTATTGTCTATAGGTATGTCTGATGATTACAGGGAAGCAGTTGAATGCGGTTCAACAATGGTTCGAATTGGCTCCCTTGTTTTTGGTCATAGAAATTATACAATATAAAAATAAAAAAGATTAATTGGAGGAAGAAAAAATGTCAGAAGAAAAGAAAGGCCTCTGGGGCTCAATCAAAGATTATTTTTCACAAGAGGATGAATCTGAGGCCTCTTATGAAGAAGAGGAAGTAGCTGTTGCTTCCGAAGCAAAAACTGCATCCACTTCAATCAAAAAAGAAACTAAAAGCACTAAAACTGATGATGTTAAAAATATTAACATCAAAATTATCAAACCTGGCGATGATAAAAGCGCTATAACAACAATTCTTGATAGCCTTAAAAACAATCAGGTTGTAGTTGTTAACTTTGAAGAAACTAGAATGGATATCCGTGCAAGTTTTTCCGATGCTTTCTTTGGTGCTACATATGTTTTGAATGCGAATTACACCAAGCTTTCCGAAAGCACATACGTACTTGCTCCCAAAAATGTTGCTGTTTCCCCTCTCATTGCAGGAATCGCTGAAGCTTCTGCTGAAGAAACATTATCTAAAAAGGAATATTTTGGCAGCTTCTAATCACTGTATATGCCGCCGCTTTCGGCGGCATAACTTTCAATTAATGGAGAAATTTTAATAATTTTATGGAAAATATTATCATTTTAATTGCAAGAACGGTTTCTTTATACTTGTTTATCATGATGTCTTTGATGTTAATCAGAATGTTCATGAATCTTGTTGCATCTGAATCTCCTTCAAAATTAGAATTATTTATTTTCAGCGCAACTGAACCACTTGTTTTTCCTGTGAGATGTATTTTAATGCGCTCAGAGACCTTTCAATCTATCCCAATGGATTTTTCTTTGATTGTTACAGTTATTATTCTCTCTATTTTAAATTTTTTCTTGTTTATATAAGGGATAAATGTAACTTTAAAATAAATTTGAACATTCACCTTATTAGTAGTAATTAAGGTTATTTATATAACAAAGAGGTTTTTTATGTTAGCTCCACACGAATTAAATAAAACGTTTCAGAAGTCTATGATGGGATATAATCCATCAGAAGTTGAAGCACATATTCAATTTATAATTGATAAATATACTGAAGTATATAATTCCAACACAGAACTTGAAGAAAAATTAAAAACTGTTTTGGCAAAACTTGAGGAGTTGAAAGCTGAAGAGGATTCAATAAGAGCTACCCTTATTAAATCACAAAATATAGGCGAAAAAATAATCAAAGATGCCCGAGAAAGAGCTGAAGTTATTCAAAGCTCTGTTGAAGAAAGCTGCAATGAAATTATAGCACGTTTCAGAAGTCAATTAAATGCTGAGAAAAATGAACTTTTAAATATGAGAACTGCTATTCTTGATTTCAGAAAAGAAATTTTCGGAATGTATAAAGCTCATATTTACGAACTTCAAAATCTTCCTATTGGTGATTTAGAGGAACTTGTTCTCCCTGAAAACTCAACTATAATTAATTCTGTTTATCGATCGTCAGCATCTAAAATTAAAAAATATGATGAAGAAAAAGGCGGAGAAGCTTCTAAAACAATTTCTTATGCCGAGTCTTCTACCATAGCTACACCAGAAGATAATGATGATATTCTTTCAGTTCTTAATCTTGTTCCCAAATCCGCTGAAAAAGATAACTAATAGCTAAAAGGAAAAATAAAATGTTTTTACCTGCAATAATTATTGTAATTACCGTTCTTTTTGACCAAATAACTAAAATAATTGCTCAAACGTACTTGTACGGTAATGAAGAAGTTGTAGCTATTCCTCATGTAATTGGATTTACCTACGTTAAAAACGAAGGAGCTGCTTTTGGTATTTTTGCTGATAACAGATGGGTTTTTATGATTTTTTCCACTGTTGCTATCATCATAATGATGTATGTTTTGATAAAAAGTAAAGATCGCCATCCTCTTTTCATTATATCTCTTTCTATGCTTGTTGGCGGTGGTATTGGAAACATGATTGATAGAATAGTCAGAGGATACGTTATTGATTTTTTTAAGTTTTTAT
>JAZRPU010000132.1:0-1964 GCA_045649365.1 Eubacteriales bacterium
GAATAATATCTTATGCGAAAGAATCGAACAATCTGGATGACTTAATATATAACTGTACTACTTCTGCATATACCTCATCAAAAGTCAGAAGAGCAATTTTTTCTATTTTCTTTTCAATAAAAAGAGAACAAGTAAAAATACTTCCAGCTTTCACCGTTCTTTTGGGAGCGACTTCCAACGGGTTAAAATATATTTCAGAAAACAAGAATGATTTTAACATTCCCATATTATCAAGAGCTTCTGATGAAAAACTTTTAAACTTGGATACAACATTTAATTTCAAAGCTGATAAAATGTACAGCTTCTTTTCAAACGAGAAATATTCACCCTACAAAAAGCCTTACATTTCAACTCCAAAGCAATAAAATCCAAAACACGAAAGAGAGCCAGTAAATGAAAGCAATAATAATCTCCTTAAACAGTACAATAGATACCCATTTTTATATAAAAAACTTTGAATGTAACAAGGAAAATTTTGTTGAAAAAAGGGTTGATTTTGCAGGGGGAAAAGGAATTAATACAGCAAAAGTTTTAAACGTTTTATCTGTCCCTTATAGACTCTTTGTACTTCTTGGGAAGGAAAACAGCGAATACTTTTCAAAGCTTCTTGAAAAAGAAAATATACAAACAACAAAATTTTATTGCGACGGCAAGACGCGGGAAAATATATCAATTCATGCGCAAAACATTTCAGAAACACGTTTATGTGAAAACAGTTTTTTTGCAACAGATACATCATGTTCAAGCGTTTTTGAATCCGCTTTTAACGATACAGAAAATGGAGATATTGTTATTTTTTCGGGAAGAATCCCCAAAGGAGTTTCAAAAGAGAATATACTAAATTTGCTTATTGAATTCAAGCAAAAAAACGTAAAATTAATTATTGATTCGGCGTCTTTTTCCTTGGAAGACTATTATTTGCTAAAGCCTTTTTTAATAAAGCCAAATGAAGACGAGATTGCGCACTTTGGCTCGACAACAGATAATAGCATCGAGAATCTTTTAAAAAGCGGAGTGGATAATATTGCATTTAGCAAAGGAAAAAATGGCATTTTCCTTTTCAATGAAAATGAAATAAAGAGTGCTGTTCCACCGAAAATATCTGCACTTTCCACCGTTGGCGCGGGAGATAGCTCAATTGCAGGATTTGTATCTGGTTTGATTAATTCAAACAAGATGGATTATGCTTTGCGCCTCGCTGTTACGTGCGGAACAGCCAACTGTCTTACTGAAGGTGGTGTTCCTCCTTTAAAAATTGATATAGAAAATATTTTTGATAAAGTTAAAGTTAGCAGCCAAACATATTGAGTAGTAAAACATGTACAAATTACTACAATAAAAAATCGTTTAAATCTTGACAAATAGTGAAAAAAATGGTAAAATGTTTTGAATTAAACAGATATAATAAAAAGTGCTTTAAATGGTGCATATATGGGAAAGATTTTATTTGTAGCTTCATATAAAGGCGGAGTTGGAAAAACTACCGTTAGTGCAGGAATTTCTGTTGCTCTTGCATTACAGGGAAAAAAAGTTCTCGTTATTGACGGTGACTTTCACATGAGATGTATGGATCTCATTTTAAATTCCGAAAGTGATTTTATTTTTGATGCTTTGGATGTGCTTCTTGGAAGATGTGAAGCTTCAGAAGCAATTATAAAAGATTGCGGAGTAACAGGTCTTGATTTTCTGCCAGCCCCTCTCATTCACGACGAATTTCAAGATGCTTTGAAAAACGCCGATGAATTAATGGCTAAACTGAAAAATGACTATGATTATATTGTTATAGATTCTGGAGCAGATACTCCTGGAATATATGAGGCATTCGTTGGAATGGCTGACGAAGGTATTATTGTAACTTTCCAACAATCCACCGCTATAAGAGCCGCTGAAGTAACTTCGGGAAAATTGAACTCGCTGGGACTTGAGTCGGTAAGACTTATTATTAATTCCTACCGTTCAAGATG
>JAZRPU010000133.1:0-3961 GCA_045649365.1 Eubacteriales bacterium
ATAAGTTTAATTAAGAATGATATTATTTTTTATATATAAAGGTTATGAAAGCTCTGCTTTTCATAAAGAAGATAAAACTCCGACAGAACATTAAAATTTGTCGGAGTTTTCTGTTATAAAAATTTGTGTTTATCGCTTCAATAAACTAAAAGTTGTACTATTTATCATAATATGATATTTCAATTTTCTGATATATAAATTTTTAGTTTCAAAACAAGCGTAATTATATTTTGAAATAGGAAATTAAATTGTTTTCTTTTTAACAATCAGATATATTTGTCGAATTTATAAGCAATTTCATTTTGCTTTTTGAATAAACCAAACTTAAAAATCATTATAATCATAAAAATAACACACATAATAGTAAAGATTATTTCTTTATATACCGTTTCTGTCGTACCAAGATTTCCGGTAATATTAATAATTGTATGGGCTATTATATTTAAGATTATACCTTGATTTTTGTATATTAACATAGCAAAAACAATACCAATACAGGTTGCATATACAATTTGTAGCACTACCATTAATATATTGTCATTCATGACATTAAGTATATGTATAAGCCCAAATAGAACGCTACTAACTATAACAGCTTTTTGTGGACCGTATTTTTCGAAGAATATTTTATATACACAGCCTCTAAAAATAAGTTCTTCCATCAATCCAACGAAAAACATCCTAGCAAAAACCGATAGTGTTATTATTCCGAGTGATAAATTAAATGGAAAAAGATTAATTAAACTCGATATTAATGTGAAAATAATAATGTATGTAATGCAAGTTTTATTCTTACATTCAACTATATAGTAGTTATTTTTTTTGATAATCAATAAAGCTACAGAACTAAATATTATAACAGTAATAAACGTAGCCACAAGTTCGTTAATCTCAAAAATATTTACAAATATATTTCTTAATATGTTTTGAGTGAAATACATTATAAAGAGTATCATAGTTAAAAAAATATTATGCTTAATTGTATTGCTCATTTTTTTATCTCCTTTTCATTAAATTCTATATATTGAACTGATTTATAAGAAGAAACATCATCGCTCTTTCTTGCACAAATACTGGCATTGTCTAAGCCAAAACTCATTTTATTATATTTGTCAATATTATTTATGTGTTATTCCGAACGTGTCGTAGTAATATTATCGCCATTATCAATATTGTTATTGAAATCTTTTGATTTCAGCGTTTTTTATTAGCCTTATCAACTTCAGAATAAAAAATCCTTCGTCGTTAGCTAAATAAAACTGCAAGACTTCTCATAAAGAAGTCTTGCAAACTCATACCCATTTTTTACTTTTTATGATTTTAAGTATAAACGGTAAAATGATAAAAGTTAATGCAGAAACAATAGCTGATGTGATGACTGCACTTAACGTGATAGGTTGATACGATAATAACGATGAGAAAAATGGTAATACAATCAATAAAACGATGGAAAGAGATAGTAGAAATAATGGAACTAATGTGTAAAGGTTTATTCCAATAGTGCTTTTTGAAATATTCTTTCCGTCATTTAAAAATATAATTGATGAAAATAGCGAAAAGAGAGAAAAAGTTATTAATGAAACTGAATATGGGGACTCGTTTTTATAAATCAGTTCAAGAACAATACAACAAACAGCACATACAGAACTCAAGCATATAGAATTAAAAAATGATATAGGTGAAGCTACGTTTTTTCTCTTTCGTGGTTTATCAAAATTGAATTTATGTTGAATAGGAGCAGTTGCAATGAATAAACTGATAATTCCGGAAAATAAAACAGAAAATATCAAGAAATCATGAACTCTATAATCGATTCCGAAAATAGACCCTAAAAAATATAAAAACAAAATTGATAAATAGTTATATACAGAGTATTCGCAGATAGTGTGGATTCGTCTGTATATTTTCTTTGAAGTAAAAATAACGTTGTTAATTTTATCAAAACCGCCTGTGGAAAGAATAACGTCTGAAGATTGTTTTATCATTTCAGAGCTTTCTCCGTCAACAACAAATGAAACGTTTGAGTTTTTCATAATTAATAAATCATTAGTTGATTCGGCGGAAACAGCTACTGTTTTTCCTTCTTTCTTTTTCTTTAATACAATTTTATCAAAGAGTTGGGAAGAAAAATTTAAGAACAAACGGTAAAAAGGAAGATTGGTTTCAAATTCATTTTTGGAAATGTATTTAAGCTCTTCTTCGGTAATTACTTGAGAATTGTCTTGGAAAATGCCTGAATTTTTTCCTAAATTGTATGCCTTAACATAAGAATCCGACGAGAACATGCAAACGTCTATTGATGCTTTATGAGATTCAGAAACATCCTTTAAATAATCAATTCCAAAATAGGTTTTAAACCGAATAAATCCATAAAGGGTTAACACCCTTCTATTATCGTATTCAGAAAGTTTATCAATAGCTGTTTCGCATTTTGCTAAAGCTATCAAATATCCTGTTTCGCTTGTGTTTGATATTATGAAATCTTCATAGTCATCAACATCGTTTTGAGAAAGAGTCTTGGTCCCTTGCATTGTAACGTGATATTTACAAAGTGGTAGTACATCAATTGCACTGCCCTTTATGAACAAATACTTTTGACCATTTTCATAGGCAAGTAAAGATGAAAATTCATCATTTTCAACGGAATGCATTTCGGTAACCAGAAAGTCTTTTGAGTGGTTTTCAATATTAATTCCAATGCTCTCTGCATATTCAGCTGCAGCAACAGCATTTTGCTTACCGTAGAATGTGGATTTTTTTTCTTTTTTAGAAAGATTTTTCTTTGCATCTGAACAGAGTAAAAAGTATTTTATTATTTTTTTCTCTTGTTCTCCTTCCACCATGTGTTGACCAATAAATACTTTTTCGAGTTCGGTTTTTTGGATTGGGAACAATGTATTTTGGTGAGCTAATAATGCGTCTATAAAGGTAAGTGATTCTACAGAGCTTAAATTTCTTAAAACAGCTCCGTTTTTTTTCATCTCATAAAGTCCCGTCGAAAATGAAAGGGATGAAAATGAAACAATACTATCGCATAATGAACATGAGGCAATTGTTAAAGCAAATAAAAAAGAGTTCGTAAGTGATGAAGAGAAAAACAAACCTATAATCAACATTAATGTGCCAAACATTGCGGAAAAAATAGAAAGCATAGACGACACAGAAAAAACGTATTTGAAAATCGAAGGAACGTTATCATGCTTGTTTTTTGGAATGTTAGTGAATTTTGTCTGTCGTCCTGTTGAACATACGATTCCCCAGCCATTTCCTTCTGTTACTATTGAACCCGCAAAAATCATATTAATTGGGGTTTCTTTTGAATAATCTGCTTCTTCATAAATGTCTTTGGCTATTTTATAAATCTGTTCTTCTGAAGAATTGATTGGCGTTTCATATACAGTAAGACCATTGGAATCGAACAGTCTTATATCAGCAGGAACAATACTTCCTTTTTTTACAAACACTATATCTCCCGGAACTAAAAAACGAGAATCGGTAGAATAAAATGTTCCGTTCCTTTTAACCAAGGCTTTTAAAGCGGCATTTTTTCTTGTTTTTGTCATAACAACCGATGAGCTGTGTTCCAAAATACAATCAAAAATAATTGAAAAAGTTACGATTGCTGCAGATAATAAATATTCATATTGTTTAAAAAAAGCAAAGTATATAAATAAAGAAATTGCTAATAAAACAGACGAAACAGCTTTAATGTGGTCCATTAAAGCTGAACGAAAAGTTCTTTTGAATTCAGGATAAAGCAGATTAAATCCTGATTTTTTTCTTCTTTTTTGTGCTTCTTGTAATGTTAGTCCTTTTTCTGTATTAGTACCTAACAGCTCTACCAATTCATAAACTTTTAAGTACCAAGGCGAAGAAACGTATTTTTTCGTATCCTTTGTAGTTTGAGGAATAAAGGTTCTTATCCCACCATAATTATTATGTTTTTGGTTCATAATAAGAA
>JAZRPU010000134.1:0-2880 GCA_045649365.1 Eubacteriales bacterium
CTATCCAATGTGGAAAAGTATATCCTTTAATGTGTCAATAGTTCCGAATTACGCATTCCGCATTCCGAATTAATCATAGTTCCGAATTACGCATTCCGCATTCCGAATTAGTTATAGCTCCGCATTCCGCATTAGTTATAGCTCCAACTTCATACAATGTGGAAAAGTTCATCTTTCAGCTTATCCATAATTCCGCATTCCGCATTACGCATTACGCATTAGTTTATTCGTCTTCGTTTTCCCAGTTATGCCAAACGTTCTGAACGTCGTCATTATCTTCCAAAGCGTCGAGAAGTCTGTGCATTTTTATTGCTTGTTCACTGTCAAGAGAAGTGTAGGTAGAAGGGATTTTCTCAACCTCTGCGGATACAATTTTATATCCTGCACCTTCCAAACCCTCTTTAACAGCATAAACGTCAGCGGGAGCTGTATATATCTCGAAGATTTCGCCTTCGTTGCTCAAATCGTCTGCGCCTGTTTCGATTGCAGCCTCCATAAGCTTTTCTTCGTCAACACCGTCTGCTTCAATTACAATTATTCCCTTATCAGTAAAGAGATAAGAAACACAGCCTGTTTGTCCCATGTTTCCGCCAAATTTATCAAAATAATGGCGAACTTCAGCGGCTGTTCTGTTTCTGTTATCTGTCATTGTTTCAACGATAACAGCAACGCCGCCAATACCGTATCCCTCATAAACTATAGTTTCGTAATCAACCGCATCTGCACCTGATGCTTTTTTGATAATACGTTCAATGTTATCGTTGGGAACGTTATTACTCTTTGCTTTAGAGATAAGGTCTTTAAGCTTTGCATTTACTGCGGGGTCGGGACCGCCCTCTTTAACAGCAACAGCCATTTCTTTACCTATTTTTGTGAAGATTTTCGCTCTTTGAGCGTCTGTCTTCTCTTTTTTATGCATTATATTTTTCCATTTAGAATGTCCTGACATAATTTCATCTCCAACGTTTATATTTCTTCAGTTCTTCTCATGCCCAAAAGGTCAAGGCATTTTCCGAGAACGTTTACAGTTGCCTTTGCAATGCTTGCTCTGAAAGCAGTTACCTTTGCATCGGAATCCATTATTCTGCAATTATGATAAAAGCTGTTGAATAAAGCACAATATTCAAGGGCATATCTGGAAATTACAGAAGGCTCATATTCATTCAAAGCCAAAAGCACTTTTTCGGGGAATTGAAGCAATTTTTTGATAACTTCAATTTCTTCTGATACGGGCTGATAATCGCCAAATACCTCTTTTACCTCTCCGAGCTTTCTCAAAACCGATGAAGCTCTTGCATAGGTATATTGAACGTATGGGCCGGCGTTGCCCTCAAAGCTCAAGGCTGTTTCCCAAGAGAAATTCGTATCTTTAATACGGCTTCCCGACAAGGTCCAGAAAACGATAGCACCAACGCCTACAGCTTCGGCTACCTTACGTTTGTCTTTAAGAAGGGCGTTTTTCTCCTCGATTATTTTTCCCGCTTTTTCAATAGCATCGTCGAAAAGGTCATCAAGAAGAACAATATTCCCCGTTCTTGATGCAAGCTTTTCACCGCCCATGCTCATAGTTCCATAAGGGATATGAACAAGGTCTTTTGCCCATTTCTTGCCCATTAATTCAAGCACCTTGAAATATTGAGCAAAATGCAAGCTCTGACCCGCGGAGGTAACGTATAAGCATTTATAAAAATCGTATTCCTGTTTACGCCAAATTGCCGCGGTAATATCTCTCGTGGCATATAAAGTTGCGCCATCTCTTTTAAGGATAAGGGCGGGAGGCATGTTATAATCGTCAAGACGAACGATAGATGCTCCTTCATCAACGGTGAGAAGTCCGCTTTCTTGCAATTCTTTAACAACGCTTTCCATTTTATCGTTGAAAAAGCTTTCTCCGTTCCATGATTCAAACTCAACGCCCAAAAGGTCATAAGTTTTCTGATATTCTCTGAGGCTTATTTCCTTGAAATATTTCCATATTTCCAAATATTCCTCAAAGCCCGTTTCCAACTTTGCGAAAGCTGTTCTTGCTTCTTCGTCAAGGGCGGGGTCTATTTCCGCTTCTGCACAGAACTTAACGTATAAATCAGCAAGCTCTGAAACTCCACGTTCTTCAATTTTTTCTCTGCTGCCCCACTTTTTATAAGCCACTATAAGCTTTCCGAATTGTGTTCCCCAGTCGCCTAAATGGTTAATACCAATTACGTTATATCCGCAAAACTTGTGGATATTCTTCAAGGAGTTTCCAATTACTGTTGTTCCAAGATGTCCAACGTGGAAACGTTTTGCAATATTAGGGGAAGAAAAGTCAATACAAACAGTTTTCCCTTCTCCAACAGAGCTTTTTCCGTATTCGGAATTGGAAAGAATAACACAAAGTGCATCTTTATAGTAGTTTTTATTGATAAAGAAATTAAGATAGCCTTTTACCGCTTCTGCTTTTTCTATAATATCATCAGAAGAAAAAATCTCTGCAAGCTCTACTGCTATATTAACAGGGGAGGTTTTAAGCACCGCCGCCATTTTAAAGCAAGGCAAGGCTATATCTCCCATAGAGCTATCTTGTGGCTTTGAAAAAAGCGGGCTTACGTCAAAGCCTTCAACACCCTTTGCAGAAAGATATTCAGCTATTTTCTTTCCTATATAATTTTTAATCTTTTGCATTTTCGACTCCAGTATAATATAAAATCAAAGGCTGTTGCACAAAGAGGCTGTTTTGCAACAGTCTTTTTGCAACAGCCCCATTTGTTACGCCGCCGCGAAAACCAAAAATATAAATTCGGTTAACGTTTGCTGAACTGTGAAGCTTTACGAGCTTTCTTCAAGCCGTATTTCTTTCTTTCCTTCATACGTGGGTCACGGGTGAGAAGTCCTGCTTTTTTG
>JAZRPU010000135.1:0-12298 GCA_045649365.1 Eubacteriales bacterium
ATAGTCAACGATTTTCATATATATTACAAATTTTTCATCCTCCGATACTTCAAAAGGAGTAAACTCTTTCCAATTTGTATGTTGCTCTAAATCTTCCTCTTTTAAGGGTTGTATGCTTGAATTTTTATAATAGAATACCGATTGAATGGGACTTATTTCATCTTCCCATGTTGCAGTAACTTCAACAGAGTCTTTGCTCCAAAGACCAAAGGTCAATATTTCAACAAGATCGTCCCAAATCCCCAACTCTCCTACTTTAATTTTTGCATCAGGCTTTGTGTTGTCTACTGCAAAAATGAAAGGAGTTATTGAATCCATAATATCAATTTCACCATTACTGTTCAAAGCGAGGTCTGTATAGCTTATATTCCATTCATAGTTAGCATTTTGAGAAAAATCGATTTCAACCGTATGAACGTCGCCTTTTTCCTGATGTGTCCATTTGCCAATCAAAATAGAACAATCTTCGAAAACGTTCTCGCCTTTAAAATTCGTCGCTGTGATTGAAATACCATTCGTTGCAGCTTCGGCATTAAAATGGCCTTTTCTTTCAGTAATTGAAACAGTTGCTTTTCTTTCGAAACCGAAGTATCCCTTATTATCTTCGATTTTATTCACTTTATTGTTACTGAAACTTACTGATATTTCGGGTTGAGTGCAATCTATATCCAACTCAACGCTGTTTTCAGAACAGGTTCCTGCATTATCAATAACGCGAACGTTGAATACAACTTCACAGCTATTATTTTTTTCTGCTTGAATTGTTACAAAGTCTGTATATTCACGAACAAGCTCTTCGTGTGATGGAGATGTTTTATCAAAAGAAAACAAAACGCCTTCTTGAGTTTTAACACCGTCGCACGTTACCCAATACTCAATCGTGTTTATTCCGGAATACGTGTTTTCCTCTTTCTCCAAAACATGAATATCAACGTTTACATCTTTATTATAGAGAGGAATTCCATTATGGTAACATTCTGTTTCAGGAAGCTTAATTTCAATAAGCGAGCCTTTGCTATCTAAAACTATTCCATCTGTTCTGATATATACATAGTTTCCGGAATAGTCAGATACTTTGAGATATACCAATAATTTCTTTTCAGGTGAAATAGCAATAGAATCATTGTTTTGAATTTCTGTCCAGTTGGATTCTTCAAGATTTTCCAAGGTTTCAAAATCTATTCCATTAATCTCTTCTGTTACGTAATACTGAAGAATAACGGGGCTGATTTTATCTCCTGCAGAAAAACGCAAATCCACAGAATCCTTTTTGAAAACTGTATAGCTTACAATTTCTAAAATGTTTTCCCATACGTTTTCCTCTAAAGAAATTTCTCCAAAGGGATTTTCGCTATCTATTGTGAACTCGTATGGTGTTAATGAGCTACCTGTTTCAACAGTTAAATTACCGTTTCCTGCCAAATCAGAATAATCCAACTCAAAGGTATAATTTGCATCTTCCTTAAATTCAATTACGGCTTTATAAACGGTATTATTTCCATCTCCTTCGGTGCTCCATGATTTTATCAAAGAAGAAGTGTCTTCAATAATGTCTTTACCGTTAAGATCTTTAGCGGTTATTTTAATTCTTTTTTTGGCTTCTTCGGTGCTGAAATGTCCACCTCTTTCTTTGAATGTTACAATTGCCGTTCTTCCAAAATCATAGTACCCTCTGTTACCATTAATAGTACGAACAACATTGTTATCAAATTCAATGGAAATATCGGTTTTTACACTATCTATATCCAATTGAACACTATCTTCGGAAACGTTACCTGCATTATCAGTAACTCTTACAAAGAGAACTACATTACAGCTTTCGTTTTCTTTTGCAGAAATAATTATATTGTCTGAATATTCAAAAACAAGATCATCCAGAGAAGTTATTGGTTGGTCAAACTCAAACAAAACTTCTTCTTGTGTTTTAACCTTATCGCAATTAACCCAATATTCAATCTTATTTATACCTGAATATACATCTTTGGTCTGCTCGGAAACATACAAATCAACTGATACATCACCATTGTATAAAGGAATATCGTTATGCTTAAATTCTGTTTCCGGCAAAACTATATTTATTCCCGAATCAGTATCGTCCAATATATAAACATCTGAACAAACATATTGAACATGACCTGCATAATCTGTTACTTTAAGATAAATAGAAAAAACATCATCAGGCTCAAATGATAATTCCTCAAATTTTTTCCATTCAAGTAATTCAAGCTCTGATATTGAAATTACATCTTTGAGATTTGATTCAGCTTTATAATATTCAACAGATTTCACAGGGCTTGTTTCATCTGTAGCTGTTGCTTTAACAACAACACTTTCATTCGACCAAAAGCCAAAGCTGAAGGTTTCGAGAAGCTCAAGCCACACGTTGTCTTCAATATAAAGCTCTGCTTCAGGAGCTTTTGTATCTACTGCAAATTTTTTAGAAGTATATTCATATTTATTGCCGAATATATCCTCATATTCTACGGTGAAACTATATACTGAATTTCCATTAAATTCGATTTTATAAACGTGATCAGATGAATCAGCAGGATTTCTGCTCCAATCATTCTCAACATAGGTTTTAACTTGATTTTTATTGTAGTAAGAATCATTAATAGTTATTTTGAAATTATTACTGTTGAAAACGTATGGTTTACAATAAATACTTATGAATGCAGTATATGTTCCGTTATAATATGAAACTCCATCATATTCTTCAACGAAATTTTCTTCTCCTTGAAATTCAACGTTAAATTCAGGCTTTTCTGAATAAATACGGTAGTTGTAATTCTTTATAGTTATATTACCCGCATTGTCTACGGCATATATTTTCAAAACTACGTTATCAGATTCATTCAATTCAGATGATATAACTATTTGCTCTTCTGTCGAGGAAGATTTCCACTCACTTACCAAACCATCATAATCAGGGTTCTCTTCCTCAAAAGAGAATAATGTACCTTGTTGAGTTTTTTCATCATCTTTAAAAACTTCGTATGATATTGTCTTTATTCCCGATGAAGGCAAAGCATCGATTACGCTGACATCCAAAACGATATCGCTGACATAAAAATTACCTATACTCGGAGTATCTGTACTAACGGTAATATTTTCATTAGGAATAGACGTTCTATCAAAAACTATACCATTGGTTGATGCATAGTTATAGTTTCCTGCTTCATCAGTTGCCTTGACATATACAACGAATTTTTGATTTTTTCCAACTCTTATCATTTCAGAATAAGGAACCCATTCGTTTATCTGATTAAGCTCATCTTCTGTCATAACCTCGGTTGAATCGCGTTTTATATAATACTCAATAACAGGTTTGCACATTTCATCTTTTGAATTGATGGTAAAATACAAGGTTTCGCTTTCCCAGACATTAATTGAAATAACAGTAAGAAGTTTTTCTTTCCAATCACCATATTTTTCATTTTTAATGTCAACTTCAGGGAGCGTTTCATCTTTTTTTACTGTAATGGCTTGCTTTTTAGAAATAATACCTGTTGAAATATTTCTGATATAAAACTCTTCTTCGTGAATGCCATCATCAACAACTTCTATTTTGTCACACCAGACTTTTTTATCGTAGCTGATTTCGTATCCTTCACTTGCAATAATTGACACATCACCACAATACCAATCTGTATCATCATTTTGGTTTCCGGATAAATAATAAGAGTTATCTTCTAAAGCTCCGGCTACTACTTGCAAGCTACAATATATATCTGAAGCTTTATTATAATTATCGTCTGAATCTTTGGAAACTCTCAATGAAACAATGCCCGTGTTGTTTGTAAAAGTAATAGCACCTGTTTCAGAATCAATTGATTCGATGACGGTGTTTTCGCCATAAATATAATATTTAATAGCACCGGTACCATACTTTTCTCCAACCTCTTTTGCTAAAATACCTTTGAAATTTTTATCTCCGTTTTTAACGATAAAGCATTTACCAATAGTTGAATAATACTCATCAAATACAAATTCAATTTTTTGATCTGCTTTCTTGATAATTAAGGTGTACAAAACCTCTTTTGAAATATGACAATCAGTTTCTGCAAAATAAACTTTAACAGTTACGCTTCCAGCACCCTTGATTGTAACTTCACCCGTTACACTATCAATATCTGCAAATTCGCTACCATATATTATGCTATATGAAGCATCCAAAGCTTCATCATTGACATCAGGAGTTGCTGCATTGGAAAACATATTATCGTTATCATTGAAGGTTACCGTAATCTCATTTTCATGTTTTTCAAATATAATGTTGTAATCTGCTTTATTTATCAATATACGATATGATAAAACAGCCCCTTCATATTGATTTGTTTCAGTAGCGGTCGCTGTTATAGTAACCTCTTTTCCTGCTTTAAGAATGTTAAGACTTCCGTCTTCATTTACAGTTACATATTCTTCATCTGAAGATGAATATGTAATCGTGGTTTGAGCAATAGCAGGGTTTGTAAAGCTTTGACCATAGAAAATTGAATGAACTTGCTCATGACCCTTTTGGAACTCTATAACTTGAGAAGCGCGTTCGATAGTAAGCTCATAAAAGTCTTCAGCACCATTGTATAAGCTGTTTCCCTCAACTTTTGCATATATGAAAACGCTGCCTTCTTTCAAAGCAGTTACTTCACCGGTTGTTGGGTTAACAGTAGCTGTTTCATTATCAGAAGATGAATAAGTAACGGTTAAAGTTTCATCAACACCAGTTAAAAGAACGTTTTGGTATTTCTCTCCATATTTAATTGTTTGTCCCTCTTTGCCTTTTTGAAAATATATTTGCAAATCTGCAGGAACAATAGATACAGTACACGTTATATAATCGGAAGCTTCATAAAATTCATTTCCAGACATATATGCTAAAATTCCAACATGTCCTGTATTTATAGTGGTTATTACGCCATTTTGGTCAATGTCTACCGAATCATTAGATACTACATAATTGATTCTTCCGCCTTCATATCCGCCGATTACTTTTATAATTCCCTTTTCACCAAATTTAATAGAATCCGGATTCGATTCTTCAAATTTTATCTCGGGACAATCGGCTTTAGTAACAATAAGGTCATAAGAAGTGCTTTGGTCATCATACACTCCCATGCCGTCTTTTTTGGCAGTAATTGTTACGTTACCCGGTCTTTTGATATTAAGCTCGCCTGTCTGTGAATCAACTTCAACAACATTTTCATCGCTGGATGAATATGTAATTGCTCCTCCGCCCTTAATAGCGTTTGAATACGTTTCATTGAACTTAACAGTAACAGCGGTAAGAACCTCTTTTTCCCACTCCATCGGAGCTTGTGTTCCTTTCAGAACGTTAACTATATATTCACCCTCCGAAGAAACATACTCGGCATTATCTTTTCTAACAACTTTTATCGTTGCAGACCCAAGGGATACAGGAACAAGGATTCCGTTATCTTTTATTTTAACAATTGTTTCATCTGAAGAAGAAAATATATACTCTCCGTCTGAAACGGTATCAATTATTTTATTTGATACGTTTGTTTCGTGAAACATAACGTCTAAAACGTCTTTTTCAAAGCTTAAAGCCGATGAACGTTTTTTTACCGTTACTGTTGCGGTATGAGAAGAAATGACCTCTTTGGTGTCTACGCTTTCTATATAAGCAGCAAGGGTAAAACTACCGCTTTTGTTAAACACAATCTGAAAATTTGCACTATGTATTTCTGAAAGAGAAAATCCTTCTTCAGGACCATATTTTCCGGAAAACTCACCCCATTCTCCGTTTTCTGAATTCAAACATTTTATTGATTCAATGGCATCCTTATCATTTAATTCAATATAAACATTTACCATTTCATTAAAATTGTCAACAGCAGCTGTAGTAAAGCTAAATTCACCCAACTCTCCAACAACAAACACTTTATTTTCAATGTCTGTAGAAATCAAAGATTTGTCTTCAACAACTATTGCTTCAGATAAAGAAGCAAAATCTTCTCCATCCGTTGTTTTCAATGTTACATTGAGATTAAATTCTCCTGCTTCTTTGAAGGTAACGCGAAAACGTATTTCTTCATCCACAAGAGAAAATCCTTCTTCAGCTCTGAATTCGCCCGAAAAAGCCTTCCAGACGTCCTCTTTCGCTTCAAAATATTCCAGCGTTTCAACGGCTTCACTTTTATCAAATTCCAAATATCCTTTTACTAAAGTATCCACATCTTCATTTGCTTCTATGGATAAAATAAATTCAGCGGGAACTCCTACAAAAAACTCTTCACTTCCTACATTTGTATTCAAAACGCACGATGTAGCGGCAAATACCATTTTAGGCGTTAATGATACTACTGTAATCAACGTCAAAAGTATTGCTAAAATACGATGCTTATGATTAATACAATTATTTTTCATTCTTGATTTTCTCCTCGATTTTTTTATAAAGCTCATAGCATTTGCCATCAATCACACAATGTAAAAAGAACAAAATCATTGTAGCAGATACTATAAAATACATAAACGTTTCAGGAATAAACATTATAAGTGTATCAGCTGTAATAAGACCTACACACAGTACAAAAAACAAGTACAAAAATAAACTTTGCTTTTTTGAACTAAAGCTTATAATTCCAACCATTCTTTTGTTTTTAACAAATTCTTTAACAATGCTTTGGTTTTTATTTTTTCTTAAAAGAATGGTGCTATATGCAAGGTTTATTATGGAAACAATTAATCCCACCCAAAAAACGCTCGCTATCAAAATTTGTGAAGGAGTAATTTTTTCTCCTACGTTTTTCAAAAGCGGAATAAAAGAAATAGAAAGACCTGACAATAACAAAGAAAAAATATAAATAAAAATACTCGCCTTTAACTTCTTATATAAAGATATATATTCAATTTCAGAAACGGGTAATTTTTCTTCTCGCTTTTTTTTGGCCATTTTTTCAACACTCCTAATAAATAACCTCATCGGTATGAATATACGTTATCTCATATTCAATCTCTACTTTTGGTACAGATGCATCTCCTAGAATGGTTGTTTCGTCCAAAGAAACTGTAGCATTCATATTTGCAGAGAATTGATTCAACACCGTTGTTTCATTTTCGTTATTAAGAACTGTAGTTTGAGCAGCAAAAGTGTCAGCCTCTCCTAAAACGCTGGTTTCATTTGACTTATTGCTTGAATGTCCTAAATTTCCGTAATTATTCGTGCCTGTGAAAGAATTATTATTTACTCCACCGGAAATATCTCTCGTATATCTGTCTTCTTCATTTGCAGCTTTTTCATTTTTGTCGTTACGGTTTCTTATAGAGCTTATTGCCTTTCTTGCATTAGATCCTGTCAAGTCGCCTATTGTCTTTGGAATTTTTAAAACCAAAAATAATATCACTGACAAAACAAGCATAATGCCTGCTAAAATTGCTCCTATAATAAAAATATATCTGTAAACTTCATACGTCATTTTTATCACCTACACTTTTATCATCAATTATCATTATGATTTTTGATTTCTTGAATCTTTTTATAAGTTTCATCCGTTAATCTTGTTATAAAATCAATATCATTTTGTTTTCCTTCATGGATACCGCCACCAATAAGTGCTTCTTCCTCGATTAATTTAACTTCTGATTCGATTGTTTTCACAAGCTCTTCTATAGACTCGATTCCAACGCTTGAGCAAAAATCAACGACGTCGCCACTGACCATACGCGCAACTTCCTTGCACGTTCTTAACTTAAAATCGGCGTCCTGAACAGAAACGTCATTTAATAAACTCTGTATTGTATTATAAAGCTTTTTATATTCATTGGTCAGATTTTCATATTGTTTTGCGCCTTTGTATCTGTATATTCCATCATAGCACTCGGAAACGTCATAATAAATTTTAGCCTTTGGATATTCGCTCATAGACTCTTTAAACCAGAATTTTGCAATTTCATATTTATGCCTTGCATCTATATCTCCTTTTTCATTATTGTAGAAAAAAAAGCATGTTTCTCCGATTTTATAACAAACGTCTTTATATCCTTTTTCATCACTATCTTTCAGCTCGTCTAAAACTTTCACCGTATGAGAATAATTCCAAAAGTCAGTTTGCTCTAATCCGAGTCTGATTTTTTTGAAAACTTCATTTTCAGATTCCGAAAGATAATTATCAGAATCTGCCATAAAATCTACTAACCCTTTTACCCCTTTGTCTGCATTTCCCAAATATGCGTCCGTTTTGGTTGGTTCTAAAACAATCGCGTTCAGATAATCTTCAACAGAAGAGGCGTTTAACAAAATGTCGTCATAATTCTCGCTTTTCTTTTTTTGAGACATTATATATCCCCAAAGTGAAGTTACAGAAAAAGCTACGGTAAGGAATACACAAGAAAAGAATTTTATCAATTTTTTCTTTTGTTTTTTCTTATATACATCATCAATTTCCTCATAATGCTCCAAAGCATACATCAATTCTGCCGCCGATTGATATCTGTCGTTAGGATCACGTTGAGTACATTTTAAGATAATCTTTTCAAGTCCACTGGAAAGAGTAGGATTTATCTCTCTTATTGGTTTTATTTCATAAGGGGGTTCGCATGGGTTTTTTCCTGTCACCAGATGATACAAAGTTGCACCAAGACAATATATATCAGTTCTTGCATCAGTTTGCCCCATCCCACCGAATTGTTCCGGTGCAGCATATCCTACAGTACCTAAACAGGTTGTATCTGCCAGATTCTTTTCTTTAAATTCACGAGCAGTACCAAAGTCAATCAACATTACATTTCCATCAGGCTTAAGCATTACGTTAGCTGGCTTCATGTCACGATAAATAATTGCGGGCTCTCGTGTGTGAAGATAATCCAAAACATCACATAATTGTTTAGCCCACCCAATAACGTCTTCCTGAAGCTGTGCACCATATTCTTCCAAAGCTTTATTCAAAGAGTTTCCCTGAATATAATCCATAATAATAATGAATGAATCTTCATTATCAATAACGTCTATAATACTTGGAAGATTGGGGTGACTCAACTTCTTCAGAATATTAGTTTCAGCCACAAGACCTTGTTTAACAACTTCAAAATCTTTGATTCCGTCTTTTCTGACTTCCTTGACCGCCCATTGTTTATTTGCCTTTTCATTCATGGCAAGATAAACAACACTCATTCCGCCTTGTCCTACTTTATTAAGTATCTTATATTTTCCGTCAACTAAAGCACCAATTTCAAGCATGTCTTCTCTCCTCAAAAAGTTCTGATAAGAACAACTGATATATTATCTCGTTCGCTACGTTGTTTATTAAGCTCTATAAGCTCCAATGTATTCTGATTCATAATAGCGTCATTCAGCAAAACGTTTGGATTGAATTTTTCATAGATTTCAGCAGGTGTAATTTCATGTCTGAAACCGTCTGAACAAAGCATATACGTTGCATTTATTTTTGAGTTGCCAACAAAAAAATCGGGATAAACTTCTTGAGATGCGCCTATGCATTGCAACAAAACACTTCTTCTCGGATCATTATGCGCTTGTTCTTCTGTCATATTTCCTAAAGCAACCTCTCTCGCAACCAAAGTCTGATCATTTGTAAGTTGAAGCAACGAGGATTCAATTTCATAAGCTCTCGAATCTCCGACATTGACAATATAATAATTTGTTTGTGTTATAAGAATGGCAACTACAGTTGTACCAAGCTTTACCCCGTTTTGACCGCCATACGCTTTAATAAGAGAGTTTTGATTCAACAAAATACTTCCCCAATGCTCCTTTATCAAATCCAAAGATAATGAGCCACAAACAGTCGGAAAAACATTGTAAATCCACTCATCAAATGCTCGGATAACAGATGCACTGGCAACCTCCCCTTTACTCAAGCCACCCATCCCATCACACAAAACCGCAAAGGTCATTTTTCCGTAAGGAGTATTCAATACTTTTACAGATAAACTGTCCTGATTGGTATTTTTAACTAATCCTATGTCCGTGTTTGCTGAAATAATGTAGTTCATATCTTTTCCTTTCTGAACGTTTTTAGTATAACAGATAATAAAATAATAAGTCTCCGCATTTTAACCTATTTTCCCATTTTTTTGCACAACATTATATATCAGATTTTAACATATTAATGTTGAATTGACAAAAAAAGCTTTTTAATTGTAAAATAAGACACATTGTATGTTTGAAATTTTTCAAAAAATCTTCTTTTAGACTAAATATTCTCAAAATGTTCTATATTATTACATATTTTCAAAACCTCTATGGGATTAATTATTATCTGCAACAATAATAAATGAAAGACATGAAAAGATCATTTCATCTCTTTATCATAATAATTAATCATTTATTACTTACAACAAAGAATGAAAACAGCATTAATGATAAAAAAATAGCTTTGCATCATTATCAAATGCAAAGCTATAATTTTTAAAATATAAAATAATCATTGTGTCAGTCAATACAAAGCTGACAATTAAAAACCGTCAAAGCAACATTGAATATTGAAAAAGAGTCTAAAAAGTTTCGGAAATAATTCTTTTGGCGTTTCCGTACAAAATCTCTTCAGCATAGAGCTTATCAACGTTATCCATAACGTAATTCACGCCCGACGTTAATTCGGGAAGTCTTTCATCAACACGGTGGGCATCGGAGCCGATAAAATGAACACTTTTATTTTTCAGCAAGCTTCTTGCGGTTTCGCACATTTCTTTATTGGATTCTTTAACAAAGCTATAAGCGTTAACCTGAATCAATGCTCCCTCTTTCATAAGAAGCTTAACTGATGAAAGACGCAAATTGTAATTTCTTTCCATGTGGGCAATAACGGGAACGTATCCGCTTTCCGCAAATGCTTTTACAATTCCCAAAGCTTCGCTGATTTCAACGTCAGGATTAAATTCAACAAGAACGTATTTTGTGCTACCTAACGTATCATACCAGCCGTCATCAACACGTTGGATAATACTATCTATATTTTTAAGCTGACAGTTTATCTCGCACCCCTCATGAAGTCGAACGGGAATATTATGAAGGCGTATAATTTCGGAGAGCTTTTTAAACCCTTCCTTATAATTCTTGCCGCCTTTATTAAAAAACATACTGTGTGAAGTACAAAAAACGTCAGTAACGCCTTGGTTGACCGCTGATTTAATCATCAAAAGCGATTCTTCCATATTTCTTGCCCCATCGTCAATTTCGGGGATTATGTGAAAATGCAAATCATAAACAGGGAACATATTTTCACCTCTTATTTTTTCCATCTGAATTAATTATGGCGTTTTAAGTTACCAAGAATTGATTTTCTTTCGTCGGAGTTAAGACCGAAAAGCCAAAGGGATCCCAGATAAACAATCGAAACCGCAGCCGCGCTTAATGCCCATGAAATCCATGATGCGATTTCTCCCTTTGACAACAAATCCAAAGGTATAACAGAAACAAAGGCTTTATAATCAATTAAATCAGTTAAAACATATCCCACAACTAAAGAAATCACAACGGGGACACTCATTTTCAGATAACATTTTTTCAGAAAATACTTTACGTCGAAATTCAACTTACTTTTCGCAAGAAGAATCATCAAAACCGTTCTTAAAACATAAGCGGCACATATTGACATACAAGCGCCAATAACTCCAAAGAAATAACAGAAAATCAAGGACAAAACAACGTTACACACGCCAATTATAATCTGAATATACGCTTGATATTTAACAATATTCTCAACGGAAATAACTGTGTGAAAGATATGCAATGCATTATAAAACATACTTGGAATGATAATTAACACAATTCCATAATATGCTTCAATAAAATCGTTTCCAACCCACAAGGAAATAAACTCTTTCCCTACAACAGAAAACACAACTACCAACAATCCGTTAAGCCCAAACTGAAATCTTCCCAATTTGACGGAAAAGAGATTCAACTCTTTTTTCCATTCTTTGCCTTTCATAAGTCTTGTGACACGGCTTATGAACATTCCGTCAATTGCAGTTGTGATTACGTGAAAATAACCCTCTATGGTAGTGACGATTCCGAAAACGGAAATGGCTGCAGCGGCATCTGCAATAACAAGACCGATTAAAGTGGGAGATATATTAAAAATTAATCGGTATGCCAGCGTACAAACCGTTGACCACAGAGAAAAGGTGAATATCTCTTTAAAAAAACTTTTTCTCTCTCCCGCTTCAATTTTAACGTTCTTTATCCTTACGTTTTTTTGAACGTAATAAAACTTTATAGCTATAGCCAAAAGTCCGCCCAACGCGTTTACAGTTACAAGGGCATACAAACCGTACCCCATATGCAAAGCTATAAAAGTGAAAAGTATAAAAAATA
>JAZRPU010000136.1:0-3825 GCA_045649365.1 Eubacteriales bacterium
CAGTTTTTCTTGTCGGGAGCCATATCGTAATGCTGAACGATACAATCGGGAGTAAGATTATATTCCACAAGAAGCTGTGCAGTAAGCTGAGCTGCATTTTCAATAGCCATAAGGAACTGTTTTTCCCAAGCCTCGTAAGCCTCTCCGCTGTAATCGGAAGCGAGCGTACCGTGTCCATCGGATGCCTTGAAACCGTTTACACAGATTTCAATACCGATACTGTTTACGTTGCCAGGGCCTTCTGCTCCGTCACTTGCATGCCATGCAATTTCATCAGTAGGAATATGTTGATATATTTCTCTGCTGTCAACGGTAAAGTGCCATGAAGTCCAGTTAGTGTTGTTATTGAGCTTCAAAACAGCATGGTTGATTGCCCAGCTGCCTGCAGCATAGCTACCCGTGTTATGAATTGTTATGTATTTTTTCTCTGCAACGTCACCGGGTCTGTCTTGAGAAATTTCCATGATAGAAGAAGCGTTAGGATCTTTGCCGAAAACGTTTTCGCCCAACGTGGTTTTGGGAATGATATTTTCAACAAATGTATTCATAATAACAGCCACGCCGTTCCATTTTTCCGCATAATCTATAGCAAGAATCTTTGAATCCTTACCTGTAAGAATATCATATACATAATAAACGATATCCTTTTTCTTTCCTTCAAATCCGTAGATTATGGAGAAAGATTTTGTATCGTCAAAATAGCAGAGAACTTGCTGATTCTTTTCAAACACACGCGCAACGCCTTCTGCATCAAGAATATCGATAAATGCATCAATACCCATTGAGTGAATATACTCGCATATTGCATTGAGGTTATTGTATGAATCGCCCGCCTGATCATAAATAGCTGCAGAAACGCCTGTGATATCAGGTTTCTTACCTGTTGTGGAAGAAACAAGACAAGCAACACCTGCTGCACCTGATTGTTTCACATCCATCGCCTGAACGTGTTCAACCTTAAGTTCTGCTTTTTCAAGTTCAACGTCATCAGCCTCGTTGGAATCGAAAATTTTCACAGAGTCAGTTGTGAAAGTAAAATATTCCAAGTAGGGACTTTCACCGCTTTCGGAAGCAATAAGCTTAATTTTAATTCTTACGTTTCCTGTGGAAGCTCCGTTCTTCATATAAACTCTTGAAGAGTCAACTTTAACCGTTTCATCTTCGTAAGGTGTGCAATTGAGAACGTTTGCGGAAACAGTTGCAATTTGGAGCCAAGACGTAGGAACTCCGTCAGCATCAGATACAGAAACGTAAACTTCTGCAGAGCCACCATTATATTTTATATCCCAACCTGTATAAAGAACTTCAAAAGCACCTGCATTAATAGCAGGAGAGATATATGTTCCTTCTGTTTTTCCATCTTCAAGAACTATTTTTCTTCCGTAGGTCTTAACACCGTAATGTCCGTTTAAAAGGTCATAAGCGTAATAGAATTGGGTATGATAGGACATAAGAGCTGTTTTTGCTTCAGGGACATTCTCGCTTCCCGTTTCTTCTTTCAAGAGGGTAAGTTTTCCTACCGAAGGAAGAGATTCATACATTTTTTTCAAGGATTCCACCTCACCGTCTTTTTCCGCATTATTGAAATAATCGGAATTTACAACGTATTCAGATTCATTTGCAAGATTTTTTGCATAATCATCATGAGCTTTGTAATCTGCAATTTTATATTCCTCACCGGTTACTCTGTCAATACATTTTGCAGAAGTTTTGCTGTATCTCACGTAAGCAACGCTTTCTGAAATATATGAGCCTCTGCAAAGAGTGTCTTGGATGGGGAAGATTTTATTTTTTCTGTCTGCTTCTGCAAAAAGGTTTTCTCCGCAAATAAGGATTCCATCGTCAGATGCACCTGTAAGAGCGATTACTGTAGGATAAATATCATATACCGTGGAGATAGAAGCATATTCAGACTTGTCAAGTCCCAAAATATACATTGGAACGTTATGAGCCTTTGCAACGTCAATTCCATCAGCAAGGAAATTACCGCATTTCTTTTCAATTTCGCTGTATGTGTAGTTAAACATGGGAGAAGTTCCATATATAACTATAAGTGAATTTTCGTAAGCGCCCGCATCTTTAAGTCCTTGAATGAAAGCTTTAAGAGCAGAATCTGCATTTGCTGAAGCGTTTGCATAGTCAGTAATAATATCTGCACCCTTTAAATCAGCAGAAGATTTTGCTGAAGAAACGTAAGGATAACAAGAATCAACGTTGGAAATGAAATAAAAACCTTTGCCTTTTCCGTTTTTGATTGCATTCAATGCATCTGTATAAATTTCTGTATCAGATGCGCCTTTTACAGATACGTTATCAAATCCGTATCTTGAATACATTTTTTCGCATTCGGAATAAGTATCGTCATTGCCCGAAAAAGCAGATGCGATGTATCCTGCTTTTTTAAGCGCAACAGCAAGTGAATTGAATTTAACTTTATCATTCACCGTGAGCTTGGAATTATAAGGTGCAAGCAAAGAGTTAAGAGCTGAATATTCAACCTCTACTCTTGAAGCAGCCTGATTGAAAAAGTTATTAAAATAGATTCCTTCGCTCTTAAGCTCATTAAGATAAGGAGTAACCTTTCCCGAATTTGCATTCATTACGGGAACGGACATAGAGTTGAGCTGAATCATAATAACATTTTTGTCTGCCGCGGCTTTATCTTTATCGGAAGAAGCAACGTTATTTTTAAGATTCCCATTCAGGTCAGAGATATTAACCGAGCCTGAATCTTCAGAAACTTCAGCCCCCGACTCGTCTTTTCCTTGAGAAACGTCACCAGAAGATTCTGAAACCTGGTCCGAACTACAGGAAGCAACTAAAGGGAGAAGAAGAAACATAGCTAAAAGAAAAGCAATTCTCTTAATGTTTTTCATATGTACCTCTCGTTTGTTTTATTTGTATCGGGGATGTTTTACACCCCCTTTATACACTAAAGATTACTGACTTCGCCCTCTGAAACAAAAGAAACCGCAGATGGCTCTTCTGAAACATCAGAGGAAGCTGATGCATGAGAAGAATCAGAAGTGGAATCAGAAACTATACCCGACATTATATCAGACACAACGCTCTCCACCTTTGAAACTACGTCACCGCCCATGGAAATTATTTCTGAAACGACACCACCCTCGGATTTAGTTGAAGAATCTTTACTAACAACTCCGTTTTGAGCGTTTCCGGAAGTATCTCCATCTTTTTTGTTTCCACAGGAAACAAAAACAAGCGAAATCATACAAATTGCGACACCTAAAGCCGCAAGCTTTATTGTTCTTTTCATATCCGTTCATACCATTCCTACGAATTTTTTTACCAAGAACAAGTCCTTGGTCTGTATTAGTATGAACAAAAATGCTAAATATTATGTGATAAAAAGTTTTTTATTTTATCAGCTCCAGTCGATGCTCATCTCATTATCGCCTTCCTCGAAATAATACTTATAATCATCGGGAATCGAAAAACGAACGTGGGATGGATATTCGTCCGATGCGGCAAGCACAAGGTTAGCATCTTCATATTCGTTTTTATGCATATACTGGAATCCAAGCCAAGAATCATCTTCTTTTCTGTAGAAATGCATTATTGACATATTTTCATCCAAAGCGTATTTAACGTATTTACATTTTACTTCAAAGAAACTGCATTCGCCCTCTTCAAGCTTTGTTCCCTTGAATCCAAAATCCACACCAAGCGGGCCAAAAACGTAAATCTCATACAGCTTTTTTTCATCGTCAAAACAAAAAGTGGTTTTTCCGTCGCTATAAAACCATTCAAAATAATCATCAAGTATCAAATTTGCATAAGCATCTTTTCCGTTGACAGCAAACT
>JAZRPU010000137.1:0-7165 GCA_045649365.1 Eubacteriales bacterium
CTTTTTCTGGTTGGGTAATATCGTCTGTTTTTGTCATCAATAAACCGATTTCCTGCTTCGTTGTGTTTTTCGCATCGATAATACCTGTCACTTTGCCCGCGCAAATAACAACAATACGGTCGCAAAGCTCTACAAGAACGTCAAGGTCTTCACCTACAAATATTACCGCCACACCGTTTTCTTTCTGTGTTGTAAGCAGATTATAAATAGTATAAGATGAGTTGATATCAAGTCCGCGAACGGGATAAGCCGCCATAAGCACCGTGGGAGCGGCAGCAATTTCACGCCCTACAAGAACTTTTTGAACGTTACCGCCTGAAAGACGTCTTACAGGGGTACGGGTACTTGGGGTTGCAACTTCAAGCTCCGCTACAATTTTGCTTGCCAAATCTCCCGGTTTTTTTCTGTCAACGAACATGGAATGACCTTTGCGGTAGCTTCTGAGCAACATGTTATCGATTATGTCCATGTTACCAACAAGTCCCATTCCAATTCTGTCCTCGGGAACGAAAGAAAGTCTGACGCCTAATTCTCTGATAGCAACGGGGTCTTTATTAAGAAGCTCTTCCGTTTTGTTCGTTTTGGGGTTGTGGTAAACAATCTGACCTGTTATAGGGTGGCAAAGACCTGCTATAGATTCGAGAATCTCTTTTTGACCGCTACCCGCAATTCCAGCGATTCCCAATATTTCACCAGAACGGGCTGTGAATGAAATATTGTCAAGAATTTTAATTCCTTCCGCATCAGTCATGCTCAAATTGTGAATTTCAAGTCTGTCTGAAACATTCTTTGGCTCGGGACGGGAGATATTAAGGGAAACCTTTTTTCCAACCATCATTTCTGTAAGCTCTTCGGGGTTCGTTGAGGAGGTTTCTACAGTAGCTATATGTTCGCCTTTTCTCAAAACCGCAACTCTGTCAGATATAGACATAACCTCGTGAAGCTTATGAGTTATTATCAGAATTGATTTTCCGTCTTCGCGCATTCGGCGCAACACGTCGAAAAGCTTATCCGTTTCTTGAGGAGTCAGCACCGCTGAAGGCTCATCAAGTATGAGAATATCCGCACCGCGATAGAGAACTTTAAGAATCTCTACCGTTTGCTTTTCGGAAACCGACATTTCATAGATTTTTTTCTTTGGGTCGATGTGGAATCCGTATTTATCTGCAATTTCGGTTACTTTTTGGTTAACCTTTTTAATGTTATATCGTTCGTTTCCTTGAACACCAAGCACGATATTTTCCGCAGCGGTGAAAATATCAACAAGCTTGAAATGTTGGTGAACCATTCCTATTCCTTGGTTGAATGCATCTTTAGGTGAACGTATGACCACATTCTGACCTTTAACGGAAATTGTTCCGCTGTCGGGATAATATATACCCGCAATCATGTTCATGAGCGTGGTTTTTCCGCATCCGTTTTCGCCGAGAATCGCAAGTATTTCGCCTTGATAAACGGTAAGGTCAACGTTTTTATTCGCCGCCAGACTGCCAAAATATTTGGAAACGTTTTTAATTTCCAATGCAATCGGTTGATTCATGAAATTCCCTCCCGAAAAGAAAATATTGGCACAAGCCCTCAGAAAGCTGTTTTTTCAAAAAAGAAAAAACGGTTTTCTCAAAGCTTGTAAAATCGCGACAAGCGGAGCATTTGCTCCGCCTGTCTATTATGCGGTTTTATCAACCAAAGTTGGTGTTGAGAAGCTTAATACCGTCAATTTGGATATCGAAGTAAGGAGCTGCACGGAATTCGGATTCGTGGAAGTAGCCATCTTTAATAACTTCGGTATCTTTTTCGAATGCAGCGTCTGTATCAACGTCTGCAAGGTAAGAATCAAGCTTTTTGCCTTCTACTGTGAAGGTGTTTGTATCGAAAACTTTAATTTCGCCGCTCTTGAGCTTTCCTGCAACTTCTTGAAGCTTTGCAAGTGTGCCTTTTGCAGCAGCGTTTTCATTTATACCTGTGAGAACAACAGAACCAACTGTTGCATTTCCGCACCAGTCAATGTCAATAGGAGTTTTTGTGCAAACGCCTTTGATCATGTGCATGTAGTAAGGTGCCCAATCGATTCTTGAGGAAACGATAAATGTGTTGGGGCAGGATTCGTGTGTGCTTCCGTTGTAGGAAACGTTGGGAACGTTTTTCTCTTCGCAAACTGTGGGAGCGCCCATGGAGTCAGCGTGTTGAGAAATGAGAACACAACCGTTATTGATAAGAGCTGTTGCAGCTTCTTTTTCTTTGATTTCGTCGTACCAGCTACCTGTGAATTGTACTTCCATTGTAACGCTGGGGCAAACGGATTTTGCACCAAGGTAGAAAGAAGTGTAACCGGAAATAACTTCTGCAAATGTAAATGCGCCTACATAACCCATTTTTGCTTTGTCAGCAGTAATTTTGCCGCTGTCAATCATTTCGTTGAGCTTAAGACCTGCTGCAACGCCTGCGAGATATCTTCCTTGATAGATGGAAGCGAAAGCGTTGTGGAAGTTAGAAAGTCCTTCTGTGTGAGCCATTGTACCTGTTGCATGGCAGAACTGAACGTCGGGATATTCTTTAGCAGCTTTAAGCAAGTGTGTTTCGTGACCAAAGCTGTCAGCGAAAATTACATCACAGCCTTCGTCAACAAGGTCAACTGCTGCTTCGTAGCATGCGTTACTTTCAGGGATGTTCTTTTTGTAGATGATTTGGTCATCTTTGAGTCCAAGAGCTTCCTTAACTTTTTTTGTTGCATTGATGAAGTTAAGGTCGTAGGTGGAAGCTTCGTCGTGAAGGAGAATGAATCCAACTTTGAAATCAGCGGGGATTTCGAAGTCTGCTTTGAGCTCAACCTCGGGAAGAGGAGAGTCTGTCAATTTGGTTTCGCTCTGTGTTTCGCCGCAAGAAGCCATAGAAACGCCAAGTGCAACTACCATGAGCACAACCAAACACATGGAAAGTACTTTTTTGAACATTTTAATGTTCCTCCTGAAAAATTTTTTTGCGGATAGGGTCCCCCGTGAACAGGCAAGCTAAATTCCAAACGGAATCTGATTCGTTTCCCCATTGTGTGAGAAAGCTCTTCCGCTTATGTATAAAAGTTAAAACTTTTATCCTTTACGAAACACGCTGTCGCCTTTCAGAGAGCGTACAACGTTTATTCAATCGACGGGAGATATGTTACCCATTGATTGAACGGACGGATATTTCCCAATCTTGCCACGCTCAATAACGGACAAGGTGGGTGTAAAAACGCGCATTAATGCTTGATTATTTCAAAAATAAATCAAAAAATAAAAACATATTAACTATACCACAATTTTTTTCGTATGTCAACAAATAATGATGTTTTATTTTGAAAAAAATGCATGAAAAAATGCCTTTTTCGGAGGAATTTTTTCACGGTTTATTGCACTGGCTGTATATGAAACAAAAGAAAAAGGGAGGCAGTTTAAAAACATTTGTTTTCTACAGCCTCCTGTGTCAATTATAAGAATTGTTGTTTATGGATGACGTGTTATAAAAGGTGATTTTTTCTTTTGAAGAGAGTTTTGGTGTTCTATTGACTGAATAATCCGTCTGTGTTATAATGCGTTATCACAATAAATATAATATACCGCTTTCGCAATTATTTATCATTTTACACCATCTTTTTGAAAAAGCTATCATGCTTATTTTAAAATAAGCGTGGGTTATATAAAAAGTGTGGAAAAAGTAAGGGTAAATGGCAAGGAACGTAAAACATTAACGGTTTGAGTAGAAAGAACTATGTATAAACGGTCATTGGGGAGTTTACTATTGACATGGTTGAATTATAAAGTTACACTTCAAAAAACAAAAATATATAGAGAAATCAAAGGTGAATGATGAACGAAAACAATAACAAGAATGAAACCATGAACGAAAAAGAAAATAAAAACAAATATGATAATCTTAAATTTAAAATGTCGGTTTATGCCATTTTATCCCTTGCTATAATAGTAGTATGTTCAATTATGTTTATATATAACGTGAGAAGAGCATACGACGGATATACAGCGGGTGGCTTTTTCGCTCCAAGCCATGGCGTGTTTTTCTTGCATATTATAGTGGCTTTTTTCGCTATTTTATCCTCGGTGGTATTAAAGCTGATATTTCAAAACAGAATTGCTTTAACTGTTTTGCTCCTTTTGTCTGTTGTTCTTCCCGTGGTATGTTATAGCTGTAATTATCACGCTTTCAAAAATGACGGGCCCTTGCGCCCGCTTGTCAGGAAGGATGGAATATTGCATTTTCTTGCCATACACGATTTCGATTTTAACGGAGTTTGTGACTCTTATGAGAAAATAAGACAAGTTTCGGGGATTCAAGGTTGTAATGATGAACGTGTGTCAAGGCTGGAATACGTGGTAGAAGGCAAAGGTCAATATACAGCCCTTGGGAGTTGTTATTTCCGTGAAAAGAAAAACGTTATTTCTGTTTCTATGGCAGAATCAGAAACGTCAGCAACGTATAATTATATAAGCTTTACTTTAACGTTGAGAAATCCGGAAGACACCGAAAAGCTTTCCATTTATTACCTTGACACAAAGCTTGAAGCGAAAATAGAAAATGCATATCAAATAACAGTAACTTTGGATTCTGAATTTTGTGCTGAAAGGCAAAAAGAATTTGATAAACACATCTATATGAAGCTTGAATGTGTATGGGACGAAAACTCTGAAATTGAGCAATGAAAGCTTATGCGTTTTCAATATAAGAGCAGAAGTTTTTTCAGTATTAAAAAATCGCTGTACGGTGATTTAACGAGTCAATGCATCGTTGAAACGTTTTCTTGATAAAGTTCTTTTAATAATAAATATTAGGGACTGCTGAAAATGCAATTTTTTTCGCATTTTCAACAGCCCCTTTATATTTTATTACTGGAATTACAGATTCATCATCTCATGAATTTGCAGTTTTTAAAACAAATGAATTTTTTCTCAACTTTTATCGAGCCCTTCAGGTGCAAGAGAAGTATTTGTCGACAGAGTCAAGTGTATCGGGGGATGGTCATTGCTGATAATCATGAATAATTTCCCGAATGTATTAAAGCTGTCATAGTTTAATCTGCTGTTTTTACAGCATATAACGTTTTTGAATTATTTTGGATTGCCGCAAGACCAACAATCATTTCTTGAGATTAGATTTGTTTTTTTGCATTTTCCGCAAGTCCAAAATGTATTATATATTTCGTTTTCGCCGTGCTTTTCGGGTGTGTATGATTCATTAAATGATTGTTTTTGAATTTTTGCTTTTTCTTCAGCTTCGCGTTTGACCTTTTCTTCGGCTTTGCGCTTGGCTTTTTCTTCAGCTTCGCGTTTGGCTTTTTCTTCAGCTTCTTTTATGATTGGTGTAGCCAACAACTGAACGTTTTTGTCGATATTGTTAATTGTTGAGTTATATCTCAAAGCGTGTATGTCTTCAACCAATTCGCCAAAAGCATATAAAATCCATGAACCAACCCATGCAACAATAGGACCTCCGATTGCAATAAAAATGTATAATGCATCTTCATTGACTGCCAAAGCTATGCCAGTGATAACCGCACCAATCGCCTCAACAATAAATATCCATTTAGCCCAGTTTTTAATTTTTACACCAATATTTTCATATAAGCTGTCGAGCATGAGTTTTATCCTCCGATGATTTTTATTCATTGTATCATAAAGGCATCAAAAAGTCAATGTTTACTATATAAACACACCCGCTTAAACTCGTTAGAATGAAAATCCGTCTTCGCCTTTAAATCCCGAATATTTATCACTCATAATTTTACCGTATCTGCACATATATACTTTCCCTTTGGAAATAACAAAGCCAAATTCTAAACTACCATATTCTGCGTCTTCTACGTAAACCTCAAGGCCTTTTTCGGTTACGGCGTATGTTCCTTTGTATGGACCGTAATAGTAATATGTTCCGTCGTCACGTCCATAAGCTTCGTTAGCACTTTCGTATTTTACATTTCCATTCTTAAAATAATAGATATATTCAAATGTCAAATCACCCGTAAGGCTGAAATGAGATTTTTCTCTTAATCCCCAATATCCTTCTAAACCTTTTTCCACCTGCTCTGATGTTAAATAATCTCCCTTTAAAGAAAACGTATCTTCTGAAAAATCATATTGTATTTTAATCTCTTTTTCATTAGTTATATTGTTGCTTTTGTTGGTGAGAATAGTTATTTCCTTATCGTCAACGATATAATCAAAATCCATCTCGGTAGAATGTGGTCCATTATCGTCATAATAAATTTGTTTAAGAGTTGCTTTTTCTTCGGTAAATGTAACTGCATTTACAGCATTCGATGATTTAGCTTCAAAAAACCATACGCCTGACGTTAATTTTGCATACACATCCTTATAAGCTTGATGCATTTTGTAATCAGAACTGTTACACCCTGTTAAAAGAAATGCAATCGCTACAACAATTAATAAAATAAAACTTTTTCTTTTCATTTTTGTCCTCCCGAATTTGTTTTGTCTGAATGAATTTTTGTTTTGAAAAGTTTTTCTTTGGCAGTCAATTCACTTTGCAATAATCTTACCTCCTTGATTTGAAAACTTAATTTGCTTGAAAAAACCTCCTCGCAAATTTCCATTTCAATTTCAAGGTTGTGCTTGACTTATTGTGATACATTATATACCCTTATTTATAAAAAGTCATGTGCTGACAGCATAATTTCCTGCTTTTTTACACCTTTTTCCAACGTTTTCAGATTCGGTTTTGTTAAAATGAAACATGGATACAGCGTAAATTCATAGAGCCGAGCCGCAATTTTTGAGGGATTAATGTGTAATAAAACATCTTTTAACGCGAGTGGTTTTGTTGGTTATTGCTTAAGCGTTTCACGGGGGAACGGGAAAACCGCACAAAAGAGAAACGTTGAACGTATAATAACAAAATATTTTTCGCGTAGTCATTGAAAAAAAGTTTTTTTGTAGTATAATGTTTCTTATAAAACATAGTTTTGATGAATTTTATTTTCATTAAAAGAATTTTTGGGGGAAAAATGAAAAACAAAACAAAGATAATAGCATTTTTAACTTTAACGTTTTTTATGACGTTTTTTTCTTTTATTTCCGTCTTTGCCACGGAAGGCTTACATCTTAATTCGGAGAGCAAGCTTTCCGTGAAAATTCAGAATGATGTAAAATACGTTATCGGC
>JAZRPU010000138.1:0-15347 GCA_045649365.1 Eubacteriales bacterium
GTTCGGTCAGTATAAGAGACTTCGCAATGAGTTTACAGGCGTTCTCACCGGAAAAGGTCTTTCCTATGGTGGTTCTCTCGCAAGAAAACAGGCAACAGGCTATGGTCTTTGCTACTTCACAAATGAAGTTCTCAAAGCAAAAGGCGATTCCTTTGAAGGAAAAACAGTTGTTGTTTCCGGTTCTGGAAACGTTGCAACGTATGCTGCTGAAAAAGCAATGCAGTTGGGCGGAAAAGTTATAACAATGAGCGACTCTGCCGGATACGTTGTTGATGAAAACGGAATCAATCTTGACGTTGTTAAACAAATCAAAGAAGTTGAAAGAGGAAGAATTTCTGAATACGCCAAACGCGTTCCCACAGCTCAATACTTTGAAGGCTGTCACGGTGTTTGGACAGTTAAATGTGACATCGCTCTTCCCTGTGCAACACAGAACGAAATCAACCTTGACGATGCAAAAGCTCTCGTTGCAAACGGAACAAAAATTGTTTGCGAAGGCGCAAATATGCCTTGTACTCCCGATGCTGTTGAGCTCTTCATTACAAGCGGTCTTGACTTTGGTCCTGCAAAAGCTGCAAACGCAGGCGGAGTTGCAACAAGTGGTTTGGAAATGAGCCAGAACTCCATCAGATATTCATGGTCATTTGAAGAAGTTGATGAAAAACTTCACGGAATTATGCAGAACATCTACAAAGCAGCTTATGAAGCATCTGTTGAATACGGTGTTGCAGGCAACCTTTTGGTTGGTGCAAACATTGCAGGCTTCCTTAAAGTTGCAGAAGCTATGAAAGCTCAAGGCATTGCATACTAATTCAAAATATAAATGATATGTTGAATAAATGGGCTGTTTTGAATGCAAAAATGCATTTGAAACAGCCCGTTTTTCTTTTTGTGTCGAAAGGTGAAAAGCTATTGAAATGGATTAAAAAATATGATATAATTTTAACAAAAGCATAAAGAGGTTTTATTATGAAACTTTATTTTACTGGGGACACAAAAGGCTTATTCAAAGGAATAAGAATAATATTAAAAGAGCTTAAAATTAAAATTTCAAAGGGTGAAACAGAGGTTATTTGCAAGAAAGGGGACGGACTGAAAGTAACTAAAAACGGAAACGTAGCCGAAATAGTTTACTCTGAAAAGTCAGAATTTTTCAGAGGACTTTCTTACGTTATATCTCGCAAAGAAGATTTCACCGTAAATGAAAAAAACTCTTTTTCCAAAAACGGAGTTATGCTTGATTGTTCAAGAAACGCTGTTCTCACTTTGGAAACGGTTAAATATTTCCTCAGAAAAATGGCGCTCATGGGGCTAAACCTTTGCATGCTTTACACCGAAGACACTTATGAAGTTGATGGAGAAGAATATTTTGGATATATAAGAGGCAGATATTCTTATGCAGAGCTTAAAGAAATAGATGACTATGCCTTTGCCTTGGGAATAGAGGCAATTCCATGTATTCAGACTCTTTCCCATTTAGAAAGAGCTTTTCAATGGGACGTATATAAAAACATTCGCAACAGCCCCTCAACAATTCTTGTTGATGAAGAAAAATCCTATGAATTTATAGAAAAAATGATTATTTCCGCTTCAAAGCCTTTCAGAACGAAGCGAATCCACATTGGAATGGACGAAGCTCACGATTTGGCAAAGGGCGTTCATGAATCTATACATGGAGCACAGCCTCGTCACGAAGTAATGGCTCGTCACGTTAAACGTGTGTTGGAAATAGTAAAAAGACACAAGCTAAAACCAATGATGTGGTCTGACATGCATTTCAGAGCCGCCTTTGATGAATATTACACAGATAATCGTATTATTCCGACGGAAATAATCAAAGGCATTCCAAAAGACGTGCAACAAGTTTATTGGGATTACTACAACTCTTCAGAAAAGCTGATTTCTCACATGATAGACGTTCACAGAAGCTTCCCCTCTGAAACCTTATTTGCAGGAGGTATATGGTCATGGAAAGGTGCTGCGGCAGATTACGGAATCACCTTAAGAACAACCGTTCCCGCCCTCACTCAATGCATTAAAAAGGGAATCAAAGAAGTTTTTGCAACTGCATGGGGAGATAACGGAGCAGAAACAAATTCCCTCTCTATCCTCTATGGACTACAGATATATGCAGAATTTGGATATACGGGTACATACGACTATCCCCACGCCAAAAAGCGTTTTTATGAATGCACGGGAGAAAATGCAGATGCATTTTTGGGCATGACCGATTTTCAATATCCCGTTTTAAAGAACGGAAAAAAAGAAAATTCGGGATATCTTATGAAAAGCTTTCTTTACGAAGACCCGCTTCTTTTGATTTTTGAAAAGGATTTTGAAGATTTTGATTTAATTTCCACATACAAGGGTTTAAAAGAAAAATATGAAAATTTTGCAAAAGAAAGTCCCGCACTTTCTGATTTGATGCTTCAATATTCATCCCTTGCGGAATTTCTGTATAGAAAAGCTATATGGCGTGAAATTGCACCACAGGCTGTGAGAGAAAAAGACTTGCAAAAAGCAAAAAAAGCTCTCTCTGCCATAGCAGACATGAGAAAAAGCGGAGAAAAGCTTCTTAAAGCATGGCGTTCTCTTTGGTATGTAAGAAACAAACCCTTTGGTTTTGAAATTATAGAAATTCGTGTTGGCGGAATGGTTTCCCGTTGTGTTACAGCGGAGCAAAGGATGAAAGATTTTATACGCGGAAGGATAAAAGATATTCCCGAGCTTTCAGAGAAAAAACTTTACAAGCTGAAAAAAGAAGACGGGCACATTTCATATCCCCACACATACAGAAGCACTATCGCTCCTTGCGAAATATAAAGATTCAGGCGGTTTTTAATATATGATAATAGGCGGTTTAAGAAAGCTTTCCACGTTGGATTATCCAACAAAGATATGTGCAACGGTTTTCACAAAGGGTTGCAACTTCCGTTGTCCCTTTTGCCACAATTCATCCCTCGCCTTTGGCGGAGGAGAAAACATTACAGAAGAAGAATTTTTTGCTTTTTTAAAAAAGAGAAGCGGTCTGCTTGATGCTGTATGTATAACAGGCGGTGAGCCTCTTTTACATGATGTGAGAAGCTTTATTGAAAAAATAAAAAGCATGGGATATTTAGTGAAGCTTGATACAAACGGTTCTTTTCCCGAAAAGCTTTCCGAATTAATTGGTGTGGGATTAGTGGACTACGTTGCTATGGATATAAAAAACTCCCTCGACTCATATTCCGCAACCTCGGGCGTTACAATAGATACAGAAAAAATAAAAGAAAGCACCTCAATTTTACTTGAAGGGAAAATTGATTTCGAGTTCAGAACGACAGTAGTAAAAGGTCTTCACACCAAAGAAAGCATGGAAGAAATAGGAAAATGGCTTTCCGGAAATGAAAAATATTTTCTACAGATGTTCGTTCCCTCGGAAAACACAATAGAACAAGGACTTGAAGCTTATTCAAAAGAGGATCTTGAAGAATTAAGACAAATAGTTTTACCATATATTCCAAACACCCACTTGAGAGGAGTTTAAACAATGTTCGATGCACTTAACGTTAAAAATCAATGTGTAAGATGGATACAGGATTTTTTTGAAGAAAACGGGAAAGGCTGTAACGCGGTTATTGGTATTTCAGGGGGAAAAGACAGTTCAGTAGCGGCGGCGCTCTGTGTTGAAGCTTTGGGAAAAGACCGTGTTATCGGCGTACTTATGCCTCAAGGAGAGCAGTTTGATATTTCATGCTCATACAAGCTTGTAGAGCATTTAGGAATAAAGCATTATGAAATTAACGTGGAAAACGCGGTAAATGCAGTTAAAAAAGCGCTCTCTTCTCAAATTGAGCTTTCCTCACAAACAATAACAAACATTCCCCCAAGAGTAAGAATGACAACGCTTTATGCGGTTTCACAAAGCTTAAACGGAAGAGTCGTTAACACTTGTAACCTTTCTGAAGATTGGGTAGGATATTCCACAAGATACGGAGATGCGGCAGGAGATTTCAGTCCCCTTTGTAACCTCACCGTAGAAGAAGTTAAAGAAATAGGAAGAGTTTTAAAGCTTCCCGATGATTTGGTGGATAAAGTTCCCATCGACGGTCTTTGCGGAAAAACCGATGAGGAGAATTTAGGATTTACCTATTCCGAATTAGACAGATATATAAGAACGGGCGAAATTGAAGACAAAGAAAAACAAGCAAAAATTGATTCTCTTCACAAAAGAAATCTTTTCAAGCTTGCTCTCATGCCCTCTTTTAAACCGAAAGTATAATTTGCGAGGATTTGATTTTGGACAGAAGATTAGTTGAAGGTCCTCCCAGACGGTCCTTGTGGCTTTATTCCTTGCCCTTGCTATTCAGCGTTATTTTTCAACAGCTTTATAATATTGCCGACAGCATAGTTGCGGGAAGATTCATTGGAGAAAACGCGTTGGCAGCAGTAGGAAACGCTTCAGAAATAACACATTTATACACAGCGGTTGCCATCGGAAGTAATATTGGATGCTCCGTAGTTGTTTCACAGCTTTTCGGAGGAAAAAAATACAAAGAAGTAAAAACCGCCATAACCACTTCATTTTTAGCTTTTGGAGTTGTTTGCGCGTTTCTTGTTACCTTTGGATACGTTTTCACACCCGCTATTTTGAACGGGATAAATACGCCCGCAGAAATATTTGACGAATCGTGGCTTTATTTAAAAATCTACACCGCGAGTATTCCGTTCGTGTTGTTTTACAACGTAGCAACAGGAATATTTTCAGCAGTGGGAGATTCAAAAACACCTTTCTTGTTTTTGGCATTCTCCTCCCTTTCAAATATTATTGTGGACATACTTTTTGTTGAACAATTTGGAATGGGAGTTGACGGAGTTGCATGGGCAACGCTTATTTGTCAAGGCATAAGCTGTATTTTATCTCTTTTGGTGCTTTCAAAAAAAGTGAAATCCGTTATACGTTGCGATGGAAAAGCTCCTCTCTTTTCAAAAAGCATACTTAAAAAAATCACGATAATTTCAGTTCCAAGCATTATGCAACAAAGCTTTATTTCTATTGGAAACGTTATAATTCAAGGGGTAATAAACGCTTTCGGCCCTGCCGTAATTGCAGGCTTTACCGCGGCAATAAAGCTTAATAACATCGTCACTTCTTGCTTTACCGCCATTGGAAACGGAATGTCTACATACACCGCCCAAAACGTTGGCGCAGGTAAATATGAAAGAATAAAACCGGGATACGTTGCTTGTCTTTTGCTTCAATACATTGTGGGTGGAACGTTCTCTCTCGCTTTTGTATTTGGCGGAAAGCTATTGATTAAATGCTTTATGGATTCCCCAACGGAAAGCGCGGTATCTGCGGGTATGAAATTTTTAATAATTGTTGCGCCTTTCTATTTCCTTTGTGCCACAAAGCTTGTTACCGACGGAATACTTCGCGGGTCGGGTGCAGTTAACTATTTCACTCTTGCCACCTTTGCCGATTTGATTTTTAGGGTTGTTTTATCCATAATTCTTTCAAAGCCTCTTGCGGAAACAGGCGTTTGGATATCATGGCCTATCGGCTGGTTTGTGGGAATGGCATTTTCTCTCTTGTTTTATTTCAAAGGTGTTTGGCGAAAAAAAGTATAAAAATTTCGGCTGTGATTTTCACAGCCGATTTGTTTTTAGTACTCGCAAGTTGGATTTAAACCATTCATTAAAGTCCCAACAAAAATTCTTCCGTCGCTTTAACCGTTTCTTCTGTGGAGAAAATCTTTCCTCTTTCTTTTGCTTTTTCTTTATAATGTTTCAAAAGTTCAGGAGATGATACAAGACTTTTGATGCCCTCAAAAAGTGCTTCATCTGTATTCTCCACAACCACACCCCATTCATTATTCTCTCCAAGCATTTCTTTCATTCCCGAAACTTCTGTTGTGCAAACGGGAGTTGAAACTATCAACGCTTCCGTTGCGGCTGTGGAAAAGCCTTCTGCATAGCTGGAGCAAACAAATAAATCACATTTCGCCACATATTTATATGGATTCGTTTGATATCCTAAAAACGTAACGTATTCCGAAACGCCTTCTGATTTCGCAAGCTTCAGAAGTTCTGAATGCATACCACCTTCTCCAAGAACAAAATACCTTGCGTTATATCCTTCTTTTCTCAATTGGCTTATAGTGGGAATAACACGCTGAAATCCTTTATTGTTTCCAAGATTTCCCACACCGATAATTTTCACATCATTGTTATCAAACTCCCTGCTATCAACAGCTTCAGCCGAAAGCACTTTAATTTTCTCGCTTTCGTTGGTATTAAAAACCACTTTGGTATCAACATCTACAGGGAAGTGAGAGAGAAAAGCCTCCACAACGTTTCGGGAAACACAAGCTATCTTATCAAAAGCTCCATAGCATTTCATTGCTTCTTTTAAACTTCTGAAAGGCATAACAGCATCTTTTTCCGTCATGTTTTGAGTGTGAATCCAGCAAGCTTTCTTCACGTTCTCATAAGGGCATCCGCTAATTATTCGCGCACAAGGACCTTCAAGATACGAAACCTCAATATCATATCTTTCTTTAATAAAGAGCTTATGTAAAGCCTTTGGTGATAAAAGCTTCATAACGTGGCTGTTTCCCGCAAAGGGCTTTTTGAAAACAGCTTTATATTTAACGTGGGGTTTTAAAAACTGTTCATTGACTCCACCGCCAAAAAGAGAAATTACCGTAACGTCAAATTTTTCTTCGTTCATGTTATTCACAAGATTAACAAGAACTTTCTCCGCACCACCGTGCCCTAAATCGTGAATTAAAAACAATACTTTCTTTTTATCCATATTTATGCACCGCCCTATTTTTATCTTCTGAATCATTTTACATTATTTTTTCACCTTTGTCAATAACTCTTATTCACTTAATGAAAAACATGCTCTCTTGAAAAGTTTTTTCACTCTGACAACGGGCGAAATGAAAACGAACGAAAATAAAACGAAAAAATGCTTTAAAAAGGATTTTTTTGTTGACTTCTTTGTTAATTTGTGATAGAATAGCTTCGTTTTGAATGAAAGTAAGTAACGCTTGAAGAGGAAAAAATGGAAAGTTCAATAGCTTGTGAAACAACAAATAAAAACAATACCTCTGCTGAAAGGCTTGTTCGTGCATTTTCTTTGTTTATCAGCCTTTCTTTTTTAGTAGCAACTCCCTTTGCGGTTATTTTTACAAAGGAGTGGGATTTTTTTCAGAATCTTTTTCACATTCTTTCATCTCCTTGTAAGCTTGTAACAGATTACTTTGCGCTGGGAGGACTTGGAAGCACCTTTTTTAACGCAGCAGTTTGCGGATTGATAGCAAACCTTATTATATACGTTAGTAAGGTTCATGCAAAAGCAACAACACTTGCGGGATATATGCTAATTGTGGCACATTGTTTTTACGGGTTGAACTTTTTTAATATGTGGCCTCCCTTTATTGGTGTTTTGCTTTACTGCATAGTTATGAAGAAAAAGGTTTCTGAAAATATACATATCGCCTTTTTTGCCACAGCACTTGCCCCTTTTGTCAGCGAGGTTTTGTTCAGATATTCCGTTGGTAACTTTGACCCCGCTGTTGTTCACATTAACTGGGTTGGAATCACAATTGCTATTATATGCGGAATCGGAGTTGGATTTATAGTTTTGCCTCTTCTTCCGGGAACTACTTCAATGCACCGCGGATATAATTTATACAAAGCGGGGCTTGCTATTGGAATGTTGGGAATATTTATATATGCATTTATGTATAACACGTTAGGTATTGACCCTCCCGACGCTTTAACAATTGATAATCCCGAATATTATTCCATGCCTTTAGCCTACCGGTCATTCATGAACGTGTTTTTTATTATTTTGTTCAGCTTAACTTTTTTGGCAGGTTTTTTCTTGAACGGAAAAAGCATTAAAGATTACAAAAAGCTCTTAAAATCCACAGGTTATGGAACAGATTTCATTGATAAATTCGGAATGCCCCTTTGTCTTGTTAATATTGCAATTTATGGTTTTGCAATTCTTGCATACCTGAATCTTGTATTCATTCTACCCGAAATTTTCCCGTCGCTTCCAAATGGGGTTGGATTCACGGGAGCAACCGCGGGCGTTGTTTTTGCCGCGTTAACCTTTGCCGCCGACGGACAGCATGTAAGAAACGTTTTCCCCGTAGTTTTAGGATATATTCTTCTCTTTGGTTCCGTTGTGGCTATATGCTTCATTTCGGGGCTTGATATCCCTTGGACTCTTTCCACACAGTCATACATCAATGGTCTTGCTTTTGCCACGGGGTTATGTCCTATTGCGGGTAAATATGGCTTCAGATATGGCGTTGTTGCGGGAGTGTTGAGCGCAACAATATGCACCGTAACTGCAAATATGCATGGCGGATTCGTTCTTTATAACGGAGGCTTTACCGCAGGACTTTCCGCTTTGATTTTAATTCCCTTGCTGGATTTCTACAAAATCAAGCCAAAATACGAAGACGACGTTTAATTTTTCAAAAATTACTTTCAAAAGAGTTCAAGCCTTTTTCGGAAGATAGTTTAGTGTTTATTTCATAATTAAAGAATCCCGCCGATTTCATTTCAGGCGGGATTTCGCTTTTTATATTAAATTATTATTCTGCTTTACCCAATAGCGTGACAAATCAAAAAAACTCCCCAAAGGGAGTTTTTTCTATTATTTCAATTTAACGCTTATATTTCTTTGAAGATTATTTAATATTATCCAAAATTGCTCGCATATCCGCAACTTGCTTTTTAACGGATTCAAAGCCTGCGGCTCCGTAGGAAGTTCGGTCAGTAACACATTTTGTGAGGTCTATTGCCTTGTAGATATCCTCTGTGAAAAGAGGAGAATAAGATAAATATTCCTCCAAAGAAAGCTCTTCAAGAGTTTTTCCGCAATTGATACAGTCGCGGACAATTTTTCCCGTTATTTTATATGCATTTCTGAATTCAAGCCCTTTTGTAACAAGGAAATCAGCAACGTCTGTTGCATTGATAAACCCGCGGGATGCGGCTTTATACATGTTTTCTTTGTTGAATACCGTCACGGAAAGCATTTCAGAAGTTATTTCAAGACAAATTTTAACAGTTTCAACGCTGTCAAAAATTCCTTCTTTGTCCTCTTGCATATCTTTATTATACGCCAAAGGCAAACCCTTTAAAACGGTTAATATAGAAATCAACGAGCCATAAACTCTTCCCGTTTTTCCGCGAACAAGCTCTGCAACGTCGGGATTTTTCTTTTGAGGCATTATACTTGAGCCTGTAGAAAATCTTTCGTCAAGGTCAACGTATTTAAACTCAAAGGATGACCAAAGAATATATTCCTCGGAGAATCTTGAAAGATGCATCATTATCAAAGAATTGACAAAAGCCAATTCCGCAACAAAATCTCTGTCGGAAACACCGTCTATACTGTTAGAGCAAGGACGGGAGAATCCAAGGGATTCAGCGGTCATGTATCGGTCAATATCATAAGTAGTTCCGCCTAAAGCGCAAGAGCCTAAAGGAGAAACGTTAATACGACGCAAGCAATCTTCTATGCGATATAAATCGCGAAGAAACATTTCCGCATAAGCCATAAGCTGATGACCGAAGCAGATAGGCTGTGCTCTTTGAAGATGAGTATATCCGCTGGCAACGTAGTCAGAGGTTTCCTCTGCCTTGTTTACGAAAGCTTTAATAAGCTTTTGGAGGAGAGCCTTAATTTCTTCCCCGTCGCTTCTCAATTTCATTCTCAAATCCAACGCCACTTGGTCATTACGGCTTCTTGCGGTGTGAAGCACTTTTCCCGCTTCACCGATTCTTTTTGTGAGATTAAGCTCAACGAAGCTGTGGATGTCTTCTTCACCACCGTCAAAGGTAAGTTTGCCTGATTCTATATCATCAAGGATTCCTTTTAACCCCTCGGTAATTTTCAAATAGTCCGATTCGCTGATAATTCCTTTTGCACAAAGCATGGCGGAATGTGCCATCGAGCCCGTTATGTCCTCTTTGTACATTGCTTTGTCAAAGGGCAACGAGCGATTGAATTTATCTGTAAGCGCATCTAATTCAGATGCGCTTTTACCTGCCCAAAGCTTATCCATAATTACTTATCTTTTTTCTTTTGGTTCATCATTGCCTGAACTCTTATAGGAAGTCCAAACAAGTTGATAAAGCCTGCAGAATCCTTTTGGTCATAAACGTCATCTTCACCAAAGGTTGCGATTTCGCTGTCATAGAGAGAGTAAGGAGAAGTAACTCCTGCATTAATCATGTTACCTTTGTAAAGCTTCAATTTTACTTCGCCTGTTACAGTTTCCTGTGTTTTGTCAACAAAAGCGGAAAGAGCTTCACGAAGAGGTGTGAACCATTGACCGAAGTAAACCAATTCAGCAAATCTTGCAGCTACCAATTCTTTGTAGTGAGCAGTATCTCTGTCAAGGCAAAGAGTTTCCAAAACCTTGTGAGCATGGTAAAGGATAGCTCCACCGGGAGTTTCATAAACGCCTCTGGATTTCATTCCAACAAGACGGTTTTCAACCAAGTCGGAAAGACCGATTCCGTTTTCACCGCCCAATTTGTTGAGCTTCAAAAGCAAGGATACAGCATCCATTTTTTCACCGTCAACAGAAACGGGAACGCCTTTTTCAAAGCCGATTGTTACGTATGTAGGCTTATCGGGAGCCATTTCGGGAGAAACGCCCATTTCCAAAAAGCCTTTTTTGTTATATTGAGGTTCGTTTTCGGGGAATTCCAAATCAAGACCTTCGTGAGAAAGGTGCCAGATGTTCTTATCCTTTGAATAGTTTGTTTCTCTGTTTATTTTGAGAGGAATGTTATGTGCTTCTGCATAATCGATTTCTTCATCTCTGGATTTAATATCCCATTCTCTCCAAGGAGCGATGATTTTCATATCGGGAGCAAAAGCTTTAATTGTAAGCTCAAATCTTACCTGGTCGTTTCCTTTACCTGTACAACCGTGGCAGATAGCGTCTGCGCCCTCTGCAAGTGCGATTTCAGCAATTCTCTTTGCAATAACGGGGCGAGCAAAAGAAGTTCCAAGCAAATAATCCTGTTCATAAACTGCGCCTGCCTTAAGAGTGGGGAAAACGTAGTCTTCAAGGAATTCTTTTTTAAGGTCTTCAATATAGAGTTTGGAAGCACCTGTTTTTAATGCTTTTTCTTCAAGTCCGTCAAGCTCGTCAGCTTGTCCAACGTCACCTGAAACTGCAACAACTTCACAGTTATCATAGTTTTCCTTAAGCCACGGAATGATGATAGAAGTATCAAGTCCGCCTGAATATGCAAGTACAACCTTTTTAATTTTCTTTTCCATAGTTTCTATTCCTTTTCTTTATTGATGCATAGGCACCATGATATTTTTATTATGGAATAATTATACTCTCTTTTCCCCTTTTTGTCAATAGGTTTTACGCATTTAAATCTGCTGAAAAATGCAAAAATAATACATTGTTTTTGAGTTTTTATGTATATTTATACAAAAATAACTGCAATAATGCATATATTATCATTTATCAACTTTTAAAATGCATTTTACTTTCATTGAAACAGCACAATTAAAAAATTAATCTTTTCTTTTGTCTGAACTTTCATAAAGCAAATTATCACAAGAAGATAATACGTTTTGAAAAATATTGCTCAAAGGGAAAAATACATCGAAAATCTTTTTTATTAAATAATCTTCGTTAAATGAAAAGATTCACAAAACTTTCAAGCAAAAATCAGCCCGCTCGCAAAAGCGAGGGGCTGATTTTTATAGAATTACGAATACAAATTGTATGTATCCAAGAAATGAGCCTTGAGTCGAATGTAATCCGTTGCCTCTACTGAATTATCATCGTTACAGTCTGCCGCGTCAAAATATACGCCCGAAAGCTCTATGTTATTGAGGAAATTGCCTTTTATTCTCAAGTAGTCCGTTGCATCAACGATACCGTCACCGTTAACGTCACCATTGATTACAACAGCTGCGCTCTTGGAACGGTCTGATGCAAGATAAACTACGTTTCCTGTAGCAACTTTAGCAGAATCTGCAAGAGTTGTTCCGTTTGCATCAGTTACAACAACGGGATATTTGAATTGAGCCTTAAGAGTAGAAACTGTATATTGGTCACTAACTTCAGTAAGGCGGTTTGAAGAAAGGGAAAGTGCAGAATTGCTGATAAGCTCAAAAGTATCTACTGTTCCCACTTCAATAGTTCTGATTTCAGTTACCATATAGTATGACTGACCTGTAGCGGTTGTGCTCTTATATCTGTAATAGAAAGAAGCTCTTCCGTTTGCATTTTGAGGAACGGTGATATTACCTGCTGAACATTTAATTCCCAAAGTGTCTTCAATAATAACCACTTCACAAGAATTTGTAATATCTGTAAGCACGCTCTTATAAGTAGAGGAAATAACTCTGCTTCCCGAATTCCAATGAATAGATTCAATGTAATTGGAAACGTATTGAGCGTAGTCGGTGGTGATACCGCCTAAGTTACCAAGCCAGAGCTGGTCAAACTGTTCTTTCGTGTTGATTGTCCATGGCCAGAGAGTTACGCCTCTGTAAACCAAATCACGAATAACGGGGTCGCTCCATCTTGGTGTTGTAGAGCTGAAGCCTGGGTTGCATACACAATTGTACTTTTGAACTTCTTCAAGAGCTACGTATGTGGAGTAAACGGGATTTGTTTCGTCAAACTCAAGCCAGTTAAGCCAGCCTACTGCAATACCTGGGATTTGTTTGCTGATATTCTGAAGGTTAGTTTGGATAAAGGAAATAACTACAACCTGATCAATAATGTCATATTTCTTGATAAGGTCTGCAATACCCTTTGCCAAAGCGTCTGTGGCAGGGTGTTTCATTTCGATAACAAGCTTTTGATGTTCTTTATCTTTTATTTCTTTGAAGTAATCTTCAAGGGTAGGAATTGCTTGAGCGGCAACGCCTGAGAAGTAGTCAACCTTATATTGTTTAAGTTGAGCGCTTGTCATTTCCAAAACGCTACCCGTACCGTTTGTAGTACGCGCAATTGCTTCATCGTGCATTACGTAAACAACGTTATCAGCAGTTAAGTAAACGTCGTTTTCAACCATGTTTGCACCGTTTTTATATGCAACCTGTGTTCCGTAGATTGTATTTTCAGGAGCTTGTGAGGGGTTTCCTCTATGTCCGATAACGTTTGTTCTTCTAACGAGAGTGTTTGCACCGTAATAATTCTTATAGCAATATTCCGTTACGGTTCTGTCGGGAGTAATAAGTCCGTAAGGGCCTTTGTTTGTAGCTGCAACAGAAGCGGTTTTTCCTCCGCTTATTGTAAGCCATACACAAGAATAGCTATCCTGAAGTTGAGTTATTTGAGCTCTCGACGTAGATTCGGGAAGGATGAGAACTCTTGCTTTATTTTCCAATGCGCTGTAGCGGATGGATTCAGCATCAAAGTTTCCGATAGATGAATAGTCAGCAACGCCTCTTATATACATCCATCTGTTGTATGCTCTCTTGAGAGCAGAAAGGTTTGAAGAAACTGCATAAACGTCGCGTTGATCTCTTCCCATGAGGAATGATGCAAGACTGTCTGCATCGGTTTCATCGTTAATTCTGAAAGCAGGAATGATTTTTGCACCGATTTTGTCAAGAGCTTCATCGGGAGAAACTGCACCGTCGCTGAATACTACCTTTGCCACGCCGTCTACAACGTCATAGTTCAAAATAGCAATAGCGGGACAGCTGTTGAGCATATTATCAAATTCTGCTTTCGTTTTGATATCGGAAATCAAAGCGGGAGCAATTTTTATTCCTGTGGATGGATCTCTTACGTCAACGTATCCGCCGGGAACGGTGTAGAGAGATGCCTTTGTGTTATTGGAATCGAAGCTGATTCTCAACCAGTCGATAGTCATTGTAAGACCTCTTACCTGGAATCCCCATGCACCGTTATGGTGAGGAGTGTTTGTAGCAGAGAGAACTTCTGTTCCGTTTATAAAGAATTTTGTGGATACGTTATTTGTTTCCACCGCAATAATGTTATATCCGCCTGATGAATGTGCGGTAGTAGAGCCGTTTTTAAGAATATTCCATGTGTTTGTTGCTGTTCTTTGAGCAATTTCAACACCGCTGGAGGCGTTGGAATTGTATCTGTAACAGCATTGCATATAAGGATTTTCACCGTTTTGGCTTCTGTAAATTATTGAGCCCCATTTGGAAGTATCTGTAGGATTGGAAAGCTTTATGCTTGCTTCAAATCTTGCATCGCCAAATTCATCCATCAAGAAAGGAAGGAGAACTCTTACGTATGCATCAGCACTTGCAGAACCGTTAAGAACGAAAGTTCCGTCGATAGGATAAACAGAGCCGCCGTTTGTTCTTTCGGGAACTCTATAATCAGTTGGGCCTGTGGTGAAATCGTTGGAATAGATAACGTATTCTTTGGCAGTTGTTTTCTTTGCCACAACGTAAACGTTCATTGTTGTGTGACCGTGAGTTGCAGTAAGAGTATGTCTGCCAACGGAGGTATCGGAAAATTCAGTTATTACTTTTCCGTCTTTCTTCCAGATTATCTGATCGCCCTCAACGGGATATGAGCCATAAGTAAACTGAACGGAGCATTCGTTCAAAAGAACTGTCTGACCAGCATTACAGCCAATAGCAGGTCTTGCGGCAGAAACTGCACATTTAACAGTTGTATCTTCTTCTGCAGTGGTTTCGCCCAAGGTGATTCTCACATAGTCGATAGTAAGCTTAACGCCCTTTGCCTGAAAGCCCATTGCACCTGTAACGTATTGATGCTCGTTGGTGGAAACGATTTTTTCTCCGTTGATATATCCCGCAACGTTGTTATTCTGAACAACCAAAGCATAGGTATTATATGCATTAGTAGTTTTTGCAGAAGAAGAAGCGGAAGTTCTTATAACCCAATTTCCGTCTGCTGTTCTGTCTGCAATTTCAACACCACTGGAAACGGAGGAATTATTTCTTACACAAAGCTGGATATAAGGAGAATCGGAGTTCTGAACGTGAGCCATGAGAGAAGCCCAGTTTCTTTCACTTGCGGCAGTTACGTCCTTATAACTCGTTTCAAATTTGAAATCGCCAAACTCGTCGATGAATGCGGGAAGCAACACTCTGCCATAAGCATTGTCGGCAGAAGAAGCATCGATAACATAATGTCCCGCACCGTCATGAGAAATATTTGCCCCTGCATTCTGAACTATTCTGAAATCGCTTGGAGCTGTATCGAAATTGTTTTCGTAGAGAACATATTCTCCGCTTGCTTGATTTTTAGTTACAACGTAAACGTTTTTGGTAACGCTTCCGCTTGTAGCAGTGAGAAGTGTAACACCTGATTTATCGGGAGTGAAAGTTG
>JAZRPU010000139.1:0-4087 GCA_045649365.1 Eubacteriales bacterium
ATATCTTTAAATTCTGAAAGGTAAATTCAATGATTTTCAGTAGCTTTGTTTTTTTATTTTTCTTTTTATTAATAACAGTTGGTGCCTATTATATTTTGCCAAGAAAAGCCAGAAATTTCATCCTCGTTATCACCAGCTTGATTTTTTACGCCTGGGGAGAACCAATATACGTCACCATAATGATTTTCTCCATTATATTCAACTGGATAACTGGCATTCTTATACACAAGGCAAAAGAAAAAACCGCCGAAAAAGACAAACATTCCGCCCTTGAAAAACTTCTTATTGTTTTTTGTTGTATAGTTAATTTAGGTGCTCTTTCTTTCTTTAAATATACGAATTTTTTCATCGAGAATGCAAACAGCATTTTCAATTTAGCTATAGAATTCATGGAGATAACTCTTCCTATTGGTATCTCTTTTTACACTTTTCAAACGTTATCATACGTTATTGACGTTTACAAAGGAACAGTTAAAGTACAAAAGAATCTTATTGACTTTGCTGCTTTCGTTACCATGTTCCCTCAATTGATTGCAGGACCTATAGTTCGTTATTCCGACATAGAAACTCAACTGAAAGTGAGAACTGAATCCTTTGAAAAAATGTCAAAGGGTATTATCAGATTCACAGTAGGGCTTGGAAAAAAAGTTCTTCTTGCCAACAAAGCAGGAGCTATATGGGATTCTGTCTTTTCTCATTTAGGAAATGATATGACCTTACCTATGGCATGGTTAGGCGCTATAGCTTTTACTTTTCAGATATATTTTGATTTTTCAGGATATTCAGACATGGCAATCGGTTTAGGCTACATGTTCGGATTTGATTTCCCCGAAAACTTCAATTACCCATATATATCAAAGTCAATCACAGAATTCTGGAGAAGATGGCACATAACTTTAAGCTCGTGGTTTAAAGAATACGTGTACATTCCATTAGGTGGAAACAGAAAAGGTAAAACACGTCAGATAATTAATCTTTTTATTGTTTGGGCATTAACGGGATTATGGCATGGGGCAAGCTGGAATTTTGTTTTATGGGGAATTTATTTCTTCGTTCTTTTGATGGCTGAGAAGCTTCTTTTGCTTAAAGTTTTCAAAAAGATTCCCCAAATCTTCTCAAGAATCTATTCCCTGTTCTTCATTATAATCGGGTGGATCATTTTTTCATGCACTACACTTTCAGACATTTTTGTTTATCTGAAATGTATGTTCACAGGAAGTCTTGCTTCTGATTTGACGGGATATCTTTTAAGAACAAATGCTATAATTCTGATAATAATGTGTATAGCTTCAACACCCGTTCCAAAAGCGTTGGCAAGAAAGGCGGCAGACAAGCTTAAATTATCTCCTGAAGCAAGATTTATTTTAAAAGCTGTTGCTTGTTCAGTTGTGTTTATTCTTTCTGTTGCTTATTTAACAGGAGATTCCTATAATCCATTTTTGTATTTCAGATTTTGAGGTTTAAAATGAAAAAATTATATATCAGTTTTACTGCTTTATTTTTCTCTGTGTTGACAGTTTTCACCTTATTGACTGTTTTTATTCCCGACAAGGACTATTCAGAAACTGAAAACAGAACTTTAGCTCAAAAGCCACAACTCAATTTTGAAACTATTGCAAATGGTGATTTTCAAACGGGACTGGGAGATTATCTTTCCGATCAATTCCCACTCAGAGATGAAATGATAAAATTGAATACAATTGTAAACAAGCTTTCAGGCGTCAAAAACATTAACGGAGCTTATATTGGAAAAAATGGATATTATTTTGAAGTAATAACCAACTCCAAAATTATTTCAAAAGACTTTGAGAAGAATTTATCTGCAATCAATACGTTTTCTGAAAAATATCCAGATATTGACGTAAACACTATACTTGTTCCAACTTCCAGCTATATTTACAAAGAATATTTGCCCGATGGTGCTGAAATATATGATGGGGATAATTTATTCAATATTGCAAATGAAAAATTAGCAAATGGTAATTTTATAGATATCAGAAATTCTTTCATCTCCAATAAAGAAAAATATCTTTACTATAAAACTGACCACCATTGGACATCTCTTGGCGCTTATACTGCATATCTTGATTTTTGTGCCTCCAAAGGTATAACCCCTATCTCTTATGAAGAGTTTGGTTTTGAAGAGGTATCTGACAGCTTTTTAGGAACTCTTCATTCAAAGAATCTTGATATAAGTGCAACTTGTGATGTTGTATCCGTTGCAAAAAATATTTCTGAATGTTCCGTTTGGGCTGATGACAAAGAGATAAATATTTATGATTACGAAAAGCTTTCTGCAAAGGATAAATATTTAATTTTCTTTGGAAACAATTACGGGAAAACAATAATAGATACAGACTGCAAGAATGGAAAAACACTTTTGGTTATTAAAGATTCCTTTGCTAATTCCTTTGTACCTCTTTTAACACGTCATTACGAAAGAATTGTTATGATAGACCAACGTTTTTATGAGCAAAAAATATTTTCCCCTTTAATAAGCCAATACCAAGTTACAGATGCGCTTTTCATGTATGAAATAACAAATCTTTCAATCCAGACAAAATTAACAACCGCTTGCAAAAATTGATTTAATATAGAAAAAACAGACATAAAAGGATTTCCTTTCGTGTCTGTTATTTCTGTTTTATTTTATGACAAATTATTTTGTACCAAAGATTCTATCGCCTGCATCACCCAAACCCGGAACGATATATCCTTTTTCATTAAGCTTTTCATCCACGTTTGCACAATATATTTCCACATCGGGATGCGCTTCGCTTAATGCTTTTATTCCTTCGGGGGCTGCAATTATGCAAAGGAATTTTATATTTTTTCCACCATAGCCTTTTATCTGACCTATAGCATCAATAGCCGACCCGCCCGTTGCAAGCATAGGATCCACAACTACAACAAGTCGATTCTCGATATCGTCAGGAAGCTTACAATAATACTCATGTGGCTCGAGAGTTTCTTCATCTCTGTACATTCCTATATGACCCACTTTCGCCGATGGAACAAGGTCGAGCATTCCTCCTACCATTCCAAGTCCTGCTCTCAATATTGGAACAATTGCCAATTTTTTACCCTTTATCATCTTTTGTGTTGTTTCAGTGATAGGTGTTTTTATTTTCACTTCTTCAAGGGGAAGATCTCTCAATGCTTCATAGCACATAAGCATTGTTATTTCTTCGATAAGCTCTCTGAAAACCTTATTTGTAGTTGTTGTTTGTCTGAGAATAGTTGTTTTATGTTGAATTAGCGGGTGGTCTAAAATCGTTACTTTTTTCACGTTATTTTCCTCAACTTCCTTTATATTATTTTTGTTTATTTCAAAATTTCTTTGTAAAGCCTTAAAACGTTTTTATAACATATTTTTTCTATTTTATCCTCTTTATACCCATTCTTTTGCAAAAGCTCAACAAGATTCTGCTGCTTTGAAGCGTTAGGTATTTGTTTTGGGGGATTATCAATTCCATCAAAGTCGGTTCCAAGCGCAAGACATTCATCTCCACCGACATTCATAATATGGTTGATGTGAGGAATAAATAATTCAATATCAATTCCTTTTTGTGAATCATATTTATCAGATAAAAATGAACCACAATAATTAAGCCCGATAACTCCGTTTTTATTTCCTATTATTTTTATCATTTCGTCGGACAAATTTCTCGGATGCGAGCAAATTTCTCTTGCATTGGAATGACTTGCTACAAAAGGCTTTTTTGAAGCTTGCGCAACATCGAAAAATCCTTTATCTGAAAGATGTGATACGTCGGGAATGATTCCCAAAGCTTCCATTTCCCACAGCATTTCAAAACCTTTTTCAGTCAACCCGTCAACATTATTAATTACCGCTTTCTTATCGTCAAGCGAATTAGGTGCTCCAAGACAGTTTTTATAATTCCACGTAAAAGTCATCATTCTTACCCCGCGGTCATACAATTCACGAAGAGTTTCAGCACTGCCTTCACATACCGCTCCTTCTTCAATGGTAAGAATGGCTGATATTTTTCCCTCTGCCATATTTTTTTCAATATCTCTATAAGAAAATGCTGGTAAAATAAATTCTTTGTTTTGCTCTAATTCT
>JAZRPU010000140.1:0-3426 GCA_045649365.1 Eubacteriales bacterium
AAAGCAGTTAAAAATACATCTGTATTAGTAACAAAAACAAACGGTCTTCTTCCCGAAGCAACTTATGACTTTAACGAAAACGGAGTTTTGGTATTCAAAAACGGAGTAGTTAAAGATGCAGACGGAGAAATCCGTTACTATGAAGATAGCATTGCAATTTATGCAGGACTTGTAAAAGTAGGCGATAAGTACTATTACTTTGATGAAGACTTGAAAGCAGTAAGAAATGCATCAAAAGCAATCACAAAGACAAATGACCTTCTTCCTGCCGCAACCTATGATTTCGATGAAAACGGAGTTTTGGTGTTCAAAAACGGAATCGTAGAAGAAAATGGCGAACTCTATTACTATGAAAATAGTATTCCTACATTCGCAGGACTTGTAGAAAAAGACGGAAACTATTACTACTTTGCAGAAGATGGAAAAGCAGTTAAAAATACATCTGTATTAGTAACAAAAACAAACGATCTTCTTCCTGCCGCAACCTATGATTTCGACGAAAACGGTGTATTAGTATTCAAAAACGGAATCGTAGAAGAAAATGGCGAGCTTTATTACTATGAAAATAGCATTCTCACCTTTGCAGGACTCGTTGAAAAAGACGGAAACTATTACTACTTTGCAGAAGACGGAAAAGCAGTAAAAGATGTAACTGTTGCGATTACAAAAACAAATGACCTTCTTCCCGAAGGCGAATATTACTTCGATGCAAACGGTATTTTAGTAGAAAAAGACCCTGAAGCAGAAGTTAAAAACGGTGTTGTTAAGGATGATGACGGAGAAATTCGTTACTATGTAGACGGAGAGGCAACTTATGCAGGTCTTGTTCTCCATGAAGGAAACTATTACTACTTCGGCTCTGACCTTAAAGCAGCAAGAAACAGAATAAGAGCAATTTCCAAACATAATGGTCTTCTTCCTTACGGAAAATATACCTTTGACGAAAACGGCGTTATGGTAGACGTTCCCGAAGTAGAAGTTAAAAACGGCATTGTTAAAGATGCAGACGGAGAAATCCGTTACTATGTAGACGGAGTAGCAACCTTTGCAGGACTCGTTGAAAAAGACGGAAACTATTACTACTTTGCAGAAGACGGAAAAGCAGTAAAAGATGTAACTGTTGCGATTACAAAAACAAATGACCTTCTTCCCGAAGGAGAATATTACTTCGATGCAAACGGTGTTTTAGTAGAAAAAGACCCCGAAGCAGAAGTTAAAAATGGTGTTGTTAAGGTTGCAGACGGAGAAATTCGTTACTATGTAGACGGAGAGGCAACTTATGCAGGTCTTGTTCTCCATGAAGGAAACTATTACTACTTCGGTTCTGACCTTAAAGCAGCAAGAAACAGAATAAGAGCAATTTCCAAACATAATGGTCTTCTTCCTTACGGAAAATATACCTTTGACGAAAACGGTGTTATGGTAGACGTTCCCGAAGTATAAGAAGTTTATAAAAAAGAATAAGCTTTTAGAGGCGCACACCTTAAAGGTATGCGCCTCATCTGTGTTTGTTTGATTGTAAGTATAAAACTTGAAAATTAATGTTATGCTTGTGAATCTTTTATCGTATTTTAATATAAAAAGCTTGACAAAAGGAAATTATCCTTTTTAAAACTGCAAAAAACAGCCATGCTTCTGTGAATAAGCCTGTTTTTAACGGACGTATTCATTTATGCATGGCTGTTTTGTTAATTATTCGATTTCAAATTCGTGTATTTCACCTGTAATAGCATCTACGGAAATTTCATGTTTTTTCCCGTTGTGGATAAATTCTATCTCGTATTCAGCAGATTTTTCGTTTTCAAGCTTTGCTTTAGTGAAAGTGACCTTATCTTCGGGAATTGAGAATTTATCAAGAGCTTTTTCTTTTGCCGCATCTACACCGATTAATTTATCAGAGGGTGACGGTTTGTTGATTGGCGAAAAGTCTTTTTCTATTATTTCACCCGTTTGTGAATTAACCTCATATTTGAAATTGCCTTTTTCTGTGGAGAACTCAATTTCAAAATTGGTTTTACCGTCATCTGTATCTTCTTTGATAATGTGCGGATGCTGGGGAGCGGTGATACCCGCATCTTTAAAAGCAATATCTTTTGCATTTTCGCGGGTGATTGCTGATTGCTGATTATCAGATACATATATTTCTTCTTTGGAATTACTGATAACATTACCGGATACAGCGTCTATTTCATATTCGTATATAGCGGTTTTTGTTTTAAATTTCAACTCGTAAACGTAAAGATTGTCTTCTTTATCAAGCTCTGCCTTAATCCATGATACCTCTGAAGCATTTATTTTTGCATGAGATAAAACTGTTTCTTTAGCTTTATCAATTCCGAGAAGTGATTGAGGGGATGGCTTATCAACAACAAGAGATTTTATGATTTCTGATGTTTGTGCATTAACTTCATATTCGTATTTCTTATTATTGACCGAAAACTCTATTTCGTAAACATAAATTCCATCTTCTTCGTCAAGCTCGGATTTTATAAATCTTACGCTTTCAGCAGATAAACCGCTATGAGTGAGTACGATTTCTTTTGCTTCTTCAATGCTTATTGTTATTACAGATGGAGAGTTTACATCATTTTGTGATGATTTTATAATTTCTCCGTTTAATGCATCAACCTTATACTTATATTCTTTCATTTCAAAGGTGAAATGAATGTTGTAGAAATATCTTCCGTCATCTCTGGAAAGTTTCGCTGATGTGAAGACGGCTTCGGTTAATCCTGCATGGGAAAGAGCGGTTTCTTTTGCCTTTTCAATGGAAATGAGGTTTTCAACGGTTGCTTGTGAATTGTTTAAGAAGATGGGGTCTATTTCCGTTTTAATTACCGTTCCATCAGTGGCGGAGATATCATATTCGTATTTCTTTTCTGATGTGGTAAATTCAAGCTCGTAAACATAAACGCCATCATCTCTGGAAAGCTTTGCTTTTTTGAAAGTTACGTTTTCTTCACTCAATCCCGCATGCTCCAATGCGGATTTTTTAGCTTCTTCAATTCCTATAGTGTTTGTGGGCAAATGGTGATGCTTCGGATGTTCAAATTCAATAATCGCTCCATCTTTGGAATGGACTTTGTATTCGTATTCTTTACCTTCAGAATAAAACTCTATATCATATACGAATTTTCCGCGTTCAAATTTGAATTTTGCTTCAACTGCATCAACTCTGTCAGAAGAAATTCCCGCGGCGGCATAAGCATTACTTACAGCGGTTTCTTTACCGACTGATGTGCTTTCCGCAATGGCATAAACTGAAAAGACTGAAACTGTTCCTAAAACGCCAAAGGCAAGCAATATTACAAGTGTTGTTATAGCAATTTTTTTTGGTGAGGAAAAAATATTTTTAATTTTCATGATTAAATCTCCTTTCATGTTTTGGTAGGTTAATATTCTCGAGAATTCTTTTAAAGTCGGAGG
>JAZRPU010000141.1:0-1764 GCA_045649365.1 Eubacteriales bacterium
TTTACCCGCAATACCAGTTATAATGTCTTTGCTCTTGTGTGTTTCACCGTCGGTAACTATAAGTGTTCCGTGGTCAGCAGGAGCATTTGTGTTTTTGATGTTAATGGGAATGCCCGCTTGCTTAACGGGGAATATGGAATCCTCGTGAAGCACCGTTGCTCCCATGTATGCCAATTCTCTCAACTCTTTATATGTGATAACGGATATTGGTTTTGGATTATCTACAATTCTTGGGTCGCACATCAAAAATCCAGAAACGTCTGTCCAGTTTTCGTAAAGCTCCGCGTTTACTGCACGGGCAACTATAGCTCCTGTGATGTCAGAGCCGCCTCTTGAGAACGTTTTAATAGACCCGTCGGGCATAGAGCCATAAAAACCGGGGATAACAGCTTTTTCTACTGTTGCAAGCCTTGCGCTCATTATCTTGTTCGTTTCTTCTGCAAGGAATTTTCCGTTTACGTCAAAAACAACTACCTTTGCAGCATCAATAAACTCATATCCCAAATAATTTGCAAGGATAATTCCGTTTAAATATTCTCCTCTTGATGCCATGTAATCCCTGCTACAACCATATTTAAGCTTGTTTGCTATAAGCTCAAATTCACCCTCAAGAGATAAATTGAGTTCTAATTCTTCTATTATCGAATAATATCTGTCCTTTATTTTTGCTAACGTGGGCAAATAGTCCCTCTCGTTTGCCGATGCTGATTGACATTTAATGAGAAGGTCTGTTACCTTTTCGTCTTCCTTGAATCTTTTTCCCGGTGCAGAGGGTACAACGTATCTTCTGCTTTCTTCGGCTTTGATTATCTCGTAAACCTTTTTGAACTGCTCTGCGCTTGCAAGAGAGCTTCCACCGAATTTAACAACCTTTTTTCCCTTTTCGCTCATTTCTGTTTTTCCTTTCGTGTCGGTTATTGCCATATTTTTCCCTTGCCGACTTAAATGTATTTTTCTTGTATATCTACAGTATAATATCACAAGTTCCTTGGTTTTGCAACAGTTTTTGTTAATTTTGGTGAATTTTTACCTTTTTTAAATAAAACTTCTTTTTGTCCAAATTAAAGCTTGCTTGAAATACAAAAAAATGAATTGAAATCTTTTTTAAAACTTTTTTATCCGCCTTTTGATTATTTTGTTTGTAGAAATCCCGCTCTTGCTCGCCCTCGAAACTATATAATGTGGTAATTTTTTCTTTTGTTTGTGTAAAACCACAAAAAATAATTTCTAAAAAAAATTGAATTGTTGATTTTTCTTCTTGACATTACAACCTATATGTGCTAAAATCTGTAGTAAATGTAATATGGTGTTACTATGGAAAATTGTTTCTGGCGATTTGAAAAAAATTCCCCCGCTTAATCGGTGGATTTACATATATAAAAAATAAAAAAATAAAAACTTTTTTAAGCATGAAAGGAGAACGAAAAATGTATCGTTTAAGAAAAATTCTTTCTTTTTTACTTTTGTTCGTGATGGTTCTTTCCTTCATCCCTGAGGGCGCTTTGGTTTTCGATTTCAAAGCTAAAGCTGCGTATTCATGGAGCGGAACCGAGAATTGGTCAGATGATGATACCAAATACCTCTCGGGTAAACCCGGCGTTTACATCATGGGTGACGGTTACGCTATCATTTGGGTAACTACCTTTACAGGAACAGGCTCTGTTACCTATAAGAAAAACGGAGTAGAAGTTACCATTAACGACGAAAGAACTGGTATCGTTCGTACAAATGATACTATCCACGTTGTTAAAATCCCCTTGAATG
>JAZRPU010000142.1:0-4016 GCA_045649365.1 Eubacteriales bacterium
TAAGATGTTTATCACCTGTGTACCCGCCTAAAATGCTATAAAGCATTTTTAATTCAATGTGGGGTCTTTTTACAAGTTCAGCGATTCTGATTCCGTTTTTCAACGGGTCGTATCCTTTTTCCGCAAGATATTCGTTGAGCTTGGGAAGCGGTGGAGTAGAAGTGCTTCTTAAACGAAGTATTTCACTTTCAATGAATTCTTCTTCTTTCAAGAATTCATCATAGATTTCTTGTGAAATTATTCCCGCTGCATAAGCTTTTGGAAGTATTCTGCGTTTTGTGTTGTCTTGTCTTAAAAGCAAACGATATTCACTTCTTGAGGTCATTATTCTATATGGCTCATTTGTGCCTTTGTTAACTAAATCATCAATAAGTGTTCCGATATAGCTTTCTGACCGTGAAAGGGTAAAAGGCAACATTCCTTTGATTTTTAATGCGGCATTACATCCTGCCATAAATCCTTGAACCGCCGCTTCTTCGTATCCGGAGCTTCCGTTGAATTGTCCTGCCCCGTAAAGTCCGTCAATTTCACGGAATTCGAGAGTGCTTTTTAGTTGAGTAGGGTCGGCACAATCATATTCAATAGCATAAGCCGTTCTCATAAAAACAGCATTTTCCAAACCTTTAATGGAGTGTATAAGCTTTTTCTGAACTTCTTCAGGCAAAGAAGAGCTCATTCCTTGGAGATATACCTCTTTTGTGTTTTCTCCCATTGGCTCAACGAAAAGCTGATGCCTTGTTTTATCTGGGAAACGAACTACTTTGTCCTCTATGCTTGGACAATATCTCGGACCTACGCCTTTAATAACTCCTGAAAAAAGAGGAGAGCGATGAAGATTCTCTCTTATAATTTTGTGAGTTTCTTCATTTGTATAAGCAATATAACATTTTTTTTGTGTTTCGGGAGCGATTCCTTCTTTTGAAAAAACAAATGGGTCTTCATCGCCCGCTTGCTCTGCAAGAAGTGAATAATCAATGCTGTCAGCATGGATTCTGGGAGGAGTTCCGGTTTTGAATCTGACAATTTTCACGCCTGAATCTATAAGAGATTGAGTTAATTTAGTTGCTGCCAACGTATTATCGGGGCCTGATTCGTATGCACATTCGCCAACGATTATCTTTCCTCCTAAGGAAGTGCCTGTGGAAATAATAACTGCTTTAGCTTCCCAATAGGCGCCCATAGAAGTGGAAACACCAACAGTTTTTCCATTTTCTATTTTAACGTTTGTAATTTCGGCTTGTACGAGAGAAAGATTTTCTTCACTCTCAATAAGCTCTTTCATTAACGTACTGTATTTTCTTCTGTCAACCTGAAGTCTTAAGGAATGAACAGCAGGTCCTTTACTTTCATTGAGCATTCTGCTTTGGAGCATTGCTTTGTCAGCCAATTTGCCCATAACACCTCCTAAAGCGTCGAGCTCGTAAACAAGGTGTCCTTTGCCCGTTCCGCCAATAGACGGATTACAAGGCATATTTCCAACTAAATCCAGTGTGAGAGTAAACAAAGTTGTTTTGAGTCCAAGACGCGAAGCGGCAAACGCGGCTTCAATTCCCGCGTGACCCGCGCCAATAACTGCTATGTCTGTTTTTCCTGCTAAATATTCCATAAATCGACCTCGGTTTCATTTTTCCTTATTTGTGGAAAAGCCTTTTTGATTGATATCTCGGTTCGGATGTAAGATTAATACCTAATTTCTTGAATGTGTGATTATCAACAGAGGATAAAATTACCGTTGAATGAGCTTCAAGTCCTTTAAGTAAAGGAAGTGTGTCCATTGCTTTTTTTGCATTTTTGTCTGTTGTTGAAGCAATAGCAAGTGCAATTAAAACTTCGTCAGTATGAAGTCTTGGATTCACACTGGATAAAATTCTTGTTTTAAGCTCTTGAATTGGAGAAATAAGCTCCGGGGCGATAAGATCAACGTTTTTGTCTATTTGAGCAATTGCCTTTACCGCGTTGAGCATTGCTGCAGAAGCAGCACCTAAAAGAGCAGAGGTTTTTCCTGTAATAATTCTTCCGTCTTCAAGAGAAATAGCTACAGCAGGCTGACCGTCAGTTTCAATAGAACGATGTAATGCTGCCATTGTAACAGCTCTGTCATCTACTGATATGCCCGTTTGATTCATCAAAAGCTCAATTTTTGAAGCTTCTGTCCCGTCTGAATTTCCTTTTGTTTGCTCGCAAAGAGCTGTAAAATATCTTCTGATAATTTCTTCTTTTGCAGCTTTGCTTACTATTTCATCATCGATTATACAGTTTCCTGCCATATTAACACCCATGTCTGTTGGGGATTTATATGGACTCTGTCCCTCGATTTTTTCAAAAATCGCGTTGAGAACGGGGAAAACCTCAATATCCCTATTATAGTTTACCGCGCTTTTGCCATAAGCCTCAAGATGATATGGGTCAATCATGTTAACGTCGTCAAGATTGGCAGTTGCGGCTTCGTATGCTAAATTTACAGGATGCTTTAAAGGAATGTTCCAAATGGGGAACGTTTCAAATTTTGCATATCCAGCTTTAATTCCTCTTAAATTGTCATGATAAAGTTGGGATAAGCAACATGACATTTTTCCGCTACCAGGTCCTGGAGCGGTAATAACTATCAACGGTCTTTGGGTTTCTATATATTCGTTTTTTCCGAATCCCTCGGAAGAAACTATTTTTTTCACGTTAAAGGGATATCCCTCAATGGGATATTGGAGAAATACCTTTTTGTTCATTGCTTCAAGTCTTGACTTAAAAAGCTTTGCAGTAGGTTGGTCTGCAAATTGAGAAATAACTACACTGCCAACAAAAAGTCCAAGATGCTCATATTCATCAATGAGCCTTAAAACGTCGGCATCGTATGTAATGTCCAGGTCACCGCGTCTTTTATTGCTCTCAATATCTGCGGCGTTAATAACAATAACGATTTCTGATATATCTGAAAGGTTTTTGAGCATTCTTAATTTTGAGTCAGGCTCAAAACCTGGCAACACTCTTGATGCGTGAAAATCGTCTAAAAGCTTTCCGCCAAATTCAAGATAAAGCTTTCCGCCGAAACGTTCTATTCTTTTTGAAATTTCTTCAGATTGAGTTTTGAGATACATCTCATTGTTAAAGCCGATTTTCATAAAATTATCTTCCTTTTGTGAAGTTAAAAATATTGATTTCAAAAATTAAAAAATGAATGCAAAAAATAATGAAATAAAGTCATTAAATAGCTTTGCAGGGAAGGGGTATTTTCCCATCCCTGCAAAATAACTATTGAATTTTCAATATTCTTATGCTTTGCCGTTGCAGCCGAGAACGTTAACAAGCTTATGCTGAACAAGCTTTTTAATGTTAGCTCTTGCGGGTTTAAGATATTGACGAGGATCGAAATGATCAGGATGTCCGTTGAAGTATTGACGGATAGAAGCAGTCATGGCAAGTCTAAGGTCGGAGTCGATGTTGATTTTGCAAACTGCCATTCTTGCTGCCTGTCTGAGCATATCTTCGGGAATACCGATAGCATCGGGCATTTTACCGCCGTTAGCATTAATCATTACAACATATTCAGGAATAACTGAGGAAGCACCGTGAAGAACGATCGGGAAGCCGGGAAGTCTTTTTGATACTTCTTCAAGAATATCGAAACGAAGCTGTGGTTTCTGACCGGGTTTGAATTTGTAAGCACCGTGGCTTGTACCGATGGAAATAGCAAGTGAGTCCACGCCTGTTCTTTCAACAAATTCCTGAACCTGGTCGGGATCTGTGTATGAACCTTCGCCTGCAGCAACCTTAACGTCATCTTCAACGCCTTCGAGTCTGCCGAGCTCACCTTCTACAACAACGCCGTGAGCGTGTGCATACTCAACAACCTTTTTGGTGATCTCGATGTTTTCCTCAAAAGACTTGGAGGAAGCGTCGATCATAACGGAGGTAAAGCCACCGTCGATGCAGGACTTACAGGTTTCAAAACTGTCGCCGTGGTCAAGGTGAAGAGCGATCGGGATCTCAGGGCATTCCTGGATAGCAGCTTCAACCAGCCT
>JAZRPU010000143.1:0-2262 GCA_045649365.1 Eubacteriales bacterium
TATTTTGTAAACCTTGCAGACAATGAGATAAGGAAATTTATTTATCTCAATAATCTGGATGCATACGATATCGAACTGAAATCATGGGCTTCAGAGGTTGCAAGAGTATTCTTCGAAAGAAAATACCAAATCAAAATGCCAAAAAGGATTCACGAAAGACATTGCAGCATTTTTCAAACGAGATTTTTCGGACATCCACGTTTACTCCGTTGGGCTGACAAAAAATATTATGAATTCTTACATGAAATCGGTCTTGAGAACCCCCTTTATAACTTTGAACACACGGATTTGATATATTGGGAAATCCGTATGGGAGCATGGGGTGTTTCTGTTGTATCATCTCAACAGCTTTACCATAGGACCACAATGCCTATGAACAACCGCAAAATTCTTGAGCTGTTTTTGTCCTTCCCCCATGAAGAAAGAAAGAACGATTCTGTTCATAAACGTATCATGGAGTACAAAAACAAAAAAATAGTAGAATCCGAAGTAGAAATAGCAAATCTCTATTTTCACGGATACAGGATTCTTATGGAAAAATCCTTTTTCTATTTGAGAACTCTGTTCTACCGCCCGAAAAAATAGCGGTTTTGTCAATCCGTCAGAAAATCCGAAGAAATTTACAGTTTATAATATTGAGAGCTTTTCGCTTTCTTAAATTCTCAACGGATTTTTGTTTCATAAATTTAAGAACATTTCTTTATTATTTTCAGAACGGATTTTTATTTTCAAAACAGAAAATAAATTTTCACTCCATTAAATATCAAGGACATAGCAAAATGTTTAGCTTTCATCGTATTAGCTAACAAAGACAAAAAACATTAAAGAGGCTTCCATGAAAAAAGTTTTACTCGTTGCGACGGTTCAAAGTCATATTTGCCAATTTCATAAACCCTTAATGAAGCTCCTTTCAGAAAATGGGTACGAAATTCATGTAGCGGCAAAAAACAATCTGGCAGAAAAAAACGGACTAAAAATGGAATATGCATCAAAGGTTTTTGACATTCAATTTATTCGCTCCCCTTTTGCCCCCAGAAACCTTTCTGCATACAAAGCTTTTTCTAAAATTCTTAAAGAAAATCAATATGAAATAATTCATTGTAACACACCCGTTGGCGGCATTATTGCCAGAATAGCGGGAAATAAATACAGAAAAAAAGGCACAAAAGTCTTTTACACCGCTCACGGATTCCATTTCTACAATGGAGCGCCAAAGAAAAATTGGATTGTTTACTATCCCATAGAAAAATTAATGGCGCGATTTACCGATACACTTATTACAATAACAAATGAGGACTATGTTTTAGCCGAAAAAAAATTCCCCTGCAACGTATTCAGACTTCATGGAGTAGGTGCAAGCTCGGAACGCTTTTTCACTTTGTCTTCACAAGAGGCTGAAAAGCAAAAAGCTGAAATGGGACTTTCGGGAAACGTGATATTGAACGTGGGCGAGCTTCTTCCGAATAAAAATCAAAAAGATGCCGTTAAAGCTATGAAAAAGGTTTTGGAAAAGCATCCCAATTCTACCCTTTTGATTGCAGGAAACGGAAGCGAAAAAGAAAACCTTGAAAATCTCATTAAAAGCGAAGGTCTTGAAAACAACGTAAAGCTTCTGGGATATACAAGAGAAGTTAACAGATACATGCAGATTTCCGACGTTATCGTTGCTTGCAGCTACAGAGAAGGTCTTCCCATGAACGTTATAGAAGCAATGCTTTGCGGGAAGAGCGTTGTTGCATCAAACAACAGAGGTCACAGAGAGCTTATAAAAGAAGGAATCAACGGGTATCTTTATGCACCGGATGATTATTCGGCTTTAGCAGAAAAAATATGCTCCATTCTGGAAAATAACATCAACACAAAAGAAGGCATTGCAGAATCAGTTCTTCCCTTTACAGACACAAACGTTGTTAAAGAGCTGAAAAATTTATATGGATTGGATGAAACGTAATGAATACAAATCCAAAAATCAGCGTGATAATCCCCGTTTATAATGTAGAAAAATACATAAATGAATGTGTAGACAGCGTGCTTAATCAGGATTATTCCAACATAGAAATAATACTTGTTGACGATGGCTCGCCTGACAGCTCACCGCAAATATGCGACGAGTATGCAAAAAAATCCCAAAAAGTTACGGTTATTCATAAGGAAAACGGTGGGTCATCTGACGCAAGAAACTTTGGAATAAATAAATGCTCCGGCGAGTACGTTTTGTTTTTGGACAGTGATGACTTTTGGGACGATAAATCGGCTGTTTCC
>JAZRPU010000144.1:0-3021 GCA_045649365.1 Eubacteriales bacterium
CTTATTTCTCAACTAAATGAAATAGGATATAAAAGATGTGATATTCTGGAGGGAAGCGGTCAATTTTCGGTAAGAGGAAGTATTATCGATATCTTTTCACCTGCTTATGATAAGCCTTGCAGATTTGACTTTTTTGACGATGAAATTGATAGCATGGGATATTTTGACATCGTCGATCAAAGAAGAACAGAAAATATCACAAGTTATTCAATTGTTCCCGTTTCTGAAATATTTGGAATAGACTACGAAATAGTCATAAATGAAATTAATTCCATGCTTCCTTTCACCATTGATTCTTCAAGAAAAACACTTGAAAAAGAATTATTATCAATATCTGAAGAAAAAAAACTTTTAGGTGCTGACAAATATTTTTCTTTGATTTATAAAACCAAAGAAACCATTCTCGATTACATGAAGGAAAGCAAAATAATTCTCTTTGAAAGCAAAAAAATATCTGACAGAGCCAAAGCTTTTGAATGGACAACGACTCAGACAATAGAATCATTGGTAAATAAGGGCATAGCCAAATTTAAAAATGCTGACGTATTTCTCCATACAAATGAATTCTTTTCATTTTTAGAAAAAAAATCTATAATCTGGGATTCCTTTGAAACAAGCGAAAAAATTTTCCAATACAAAAAAGTTTTTTTCAACAATTCAAAAACCATAACTTTCAATCGTTTTGAAATGAATACAATGTTTGACGAGTTGGAAAAATGGACTTCCGAAAAGAAAAAGATATTAATTGCAGTCAGAAGTGAACGCGAAGCGTCAATTTTAAAAGAAACCATATTTGACTGTGGAATAAACATAATACCATTTTCCGAAAAAATTTATTCGGGAGTTGTAGCTATAACATATTCGCCCAAAGCATGTAATACGGGAGGATTTCAAAATGATGATTTTATATTCATTTCCGACCGAGGAACAAAAGCTGAAGGAGCATATTCAACTTCCAGAAAAAGAAGTGCGGTTTCAAAGAAGAAAAGCGAAAGTATAACATCTTTTACCGACCTTGAAATAGGTGATATTGTTGTACATTCTACCTTTGGTATTGGAAGATACTGCGGAGTTGAAAGAATAAAAAGCGAAAAAGTTTATAAAGACTATATAAAAATTCAGTATGCAGGAAGTGACGTACTATTTGTTCCATGCTCTAATCTTGATATGGTGAGCAAATATATAGGTGACGAAAACGTCAGACTTTCAAAAATGGGCGGTGCTGATTGGAGCAAGAAAAAAACGAAAGCAAAATCTGCCGCCAATGGTGTTGCTAAAGAATTAATTGCACTTTACGGAGAAAGACTTTTGCGCCATGCTCATGCTTTTTCTCCGGACGATTCTCTTCAAATAGAATTTGAAGACTTATTTGAATACGTAGAAACAGATTCGCAACTTGAAGCCTCAAAGAATATAAAAAAGGATATGCAATCAAACGTTCCAATGGAAAGGCTTCTTTGCGGGGACGTTGGATTCGGGAAAACTGAAGTTGCATTACGAGCTGCTTTTAAATGTGTCAGCGAGGGGAAACAAGTAGCAATACTTGTTCCAACAACAATTCTTGCACTCCAGCATCACCAAACCATATTACAACGCTTCAGAACTTTTCCAATTATTTCAGAAATGGTATCCAGATTCAAAACAAAAGGACAGCAAGAAGAAATAATTGAGAAACTCAAAGAGGGAAAAATAGATATAATTGTTGGAACACACAGATTACTTCAAAAAGACGTCGCATTCAAAGATTTAGGCTTAATTATTGTTGATGAAGAGCAACGTTTTGGCGTTAAAGACAAAGAAAAGCTTAAGGAAATAGCTAAAAACGTGCATTCTCTTTCCTTGACTGCAACACCAATTCCAAGAACGTTAAGTATGGCTATTTCCGGAATCAGAGAAATGTCAGTTCTTGACGAAGCACCCATGGACAGACAACCAATTCAAACTTTCGTTCTTGAACATGACGACGAAATAATTTTTGAAGCCATAAGAAGAGAGTTAAGAAGAGGAGGACAGGTATTTTATCTTCATAACAGAGTTGATACAATATACTCTAAAGTCGAAAAAATAAGAAAAGAGTTTCCCGACAAAAATATAGACGTAGCTCATGGAAAAATGAACAGAAGCCAGCTTTCAAGCGTATGGCAAAATCTCGTTGAGGGGGACACAGATATTCTTGTTTGTACTACCATCATTGAAACGGGAGTTGATGTTCCAAATGCAAACACATTGATAATTGAAGATGCAAACAGAATGGGCGTATCGCAGCTTCATCAAATAAGAGGAAGGGTAGGAAGGTCATCCCGTAAAGCCTATGCGTATCTGACGTATAAATCTGAAACTAACCTTTCGGATATTGCGACCAAAAGACTTGAAGCTATAAGAGAATATACGGAATTTGGCTCCGGATTCAGAATAGCAATGAGAGATTTGGAATTAAGAGGAGCGGGAAATATCCTTGGAACCTCCCAAAGCGGTCACATGGATGCTATTGGATATGAACTATATGTCAAGATATTAGAAAACGCTGTTCTTGAACTCAAGGGAGAAGCAACAAAAGAAGAAAATGACTGTACTGTTTCATTTAATCTTGATGCTTATATCCCCGAAAGCTATATAGCTTCTGATAATATCAGAATGGAAATTTATAAAAAAATTGCTGAAGTAAATTCAATAGAGCTTTTTGATGACCTTAATGATGAAATTATTGACCGATTCGGTGTCCCTCCGAAATGTGTATCTAATTTAATTAGAATTTCTTTAATCAGAAATATTGCAAGAAAATTCGGAGTTGACAGCATCGTTCAGAACGGAGAACAAATTAAAATCGTAGTTATTTCTCCACATGAATCGTTGGCATCATTTATTTGCAAAAATGACAGAACAAAAGGACGAATTTTCTTTTCAAACGGAGAAAAAGCATATTTCACATTAAGAACACTGAAAAATGAAGACACTCTTGAAATAACTCATTATATTATTAATTTATTTACTGAATTTTCCGAAAAATTAAACAAAACAACA
>JAZRPU010000145.1:0-1507 GCA_045649365.1 Eubacteriales bacterium
TGATTTTAACAGCACCTTTTAATAAAGCGTTGATCAGACCAGAATGTTCTGCAACACCAACACCAAGCATAGCAACTAATACCATACCAAGTGGTGCATATGTTGTAAAGTTAGTAACAGCATTTGTCAGCATGTAAGTAAGACCTTCTTTTGTAAGTAAGCTTACTGCAGTTACAGTTGTTTCCTGTAATTCGCCGCCTACGATAAGGTTACCTGTTGCGGAAACACCAAGAGCTGCACAAACTGCAGAAAGAACTACAATCGCTGCTGCAAAAACTGCAAATAAAATAATTGGATGAGGAAGGCTATTGCCGATTTTTTCAATCCCATTCAGCCAACGGTTGTATAAGCTGACTTTATTTTTATTTTCTTTCATGTTCGTTCTCCTTTTCTATTTTCTTTGCCACATCACTACGGTGACGTGACACAACTGCAATAGAATATCACAAATGGTTTACTTTGTCAACCAAAACAATTACAAACCATAGGGAATAATTTCCTTTTTATCTGAAGCTTACTTCTATCGGCTTTCCAAAATCAGGATTCATACTGCAGACAGCATATTTATATCCATCTTTTAAATCATACTCTTTAAAATAGTACTGTTTTTTGTTCATATGTTGCTGTATGAAAATATTATCTTCCTCAAAAGAAAATTGAAATTCTTTCAGTGGAATCTCCATTCCCTTGCCCGTTGCTTTTATAAAACTTTCCTTTAACGTCCAGAGACGATAAAACATATGCTGCTTTTCCTCCTCCGTTTGCAGACCGGTTAACAAATCCATTTCCTTCTTTGATAAAAAACATTCCGCTATTTTCATGTTGGGTTTTTTAATAAATTCCACATCACATCCCGTATCCTCCGTAGAAATGACGCACATAACTCTTTCTTCTGAATGGGATAAATTAAATTTAGGAAGATCACTTCCCTCAAGATAAGGTTTCCCATTTTCGCCGATTTTAATTTCATACTCATATATTTCGTTCCATTCTAAGACCTTTTGTAATAGAACTGCTGCCGCCAAGGACAAACGTTTGTCCTTTTGAAATCGAAGTCTGTCTATTTTTTCCTGCCGCTCCTTAGAAACTGTCTGATATAAAGATTCAAATAAAGCTTCATCTTCCAATTCCATGGTGGATGCTATATACACCCTTGTTCCAATCTGATTCATGAGTCTTACTCCTTCCATCTGATTTTCTTCATCATAGCATAAAAAACGGGCTGTTGTAAAACAGCCCGAATTATTTGATTTTTCATTTTTCTTATACGAATACAAAAGCCATGAGCGATCCAAGGATACACATCATTCCCATATTTCTTAATTTCATCATAATTCTTCTCTTCATATTGAACGCTCCTTTCTTTTGATTCACATCAGTTAGTTTTAACTAACCTAATCTTACACTATCAAATTAGGATTGTCAATATAAAATTAAGAATTATTCCTAATTCCAACGTTCTTTTACAAGTTTCACAACAGTTCCGGAAAGAAGGAATAAGGCAATT
>JAZRPU010000146.1:0-4168 GCA_045649365.1 Eubacteriales bacterium
TTGTCATTATATGAGTGTATTTTTATTGTGCAAATTAAACAATTTCATCGTGGCAAATTCTACAAGATGTCCAAAACGACAAAACATTTGTTCGACGTTTAGAGGGCATATTTATATTTCTTTATGATAAAACTGCTGTTATAATAAATCCGTCAACATTATCACCAGAATATGAATACTCATACCCATGCGGTATCTTCACTTCCGTAGTGGAAGATGACGAATCCGCGGGTGAATAATAAATTAAATATTGATTGCTCCCCGAGTCAAATTTCAACGGTGAGCTATATGAAGTTTTTTTGAGTTCTGATATATATTCTTCTAAAGTAAGATTATTCTTATAAATGTACTCCGCATGGGGAATGCCGACGTATCTGAAATGATTATTGTCTTTAACAGAGGTGATATCAGCTTTTTCTTCGGGATATCTGTAAATGAAACCGTATCTGTATGCATTTTCTGTAATCCAAGCATACTCCCCTTCTCCAATTTTTCCATTTACGGGATACAACGTTAGATTAAATGAAAGCCCGGTATGGTGATCACTCGCTCCGGCTTTCACACCCCAATTTTGAGCATCTTCCGCTGTAGCATTTTTTATATAGCTTTCATATTTTTTTTGCTGTTCTTCATAGGATATGTATCCGTTCACCATTGTAACGTTTGTTACACCGGAAATATCATAAAAGTCGCCCAAAAATTCATTTGCAGAAGTAATTGTTTTCTCAAAAAGCATTTCATCGCCCGTTCCAATTTTGTATTTTTCGTTTTTAAAATCGTAAACGTTGACAATTTCCGTTTCTTCTTTAAATGAATAAGGATTGCTTTTATTAACAAGAATTAAATCTCCCTTATAAACATTATCGGAATTAATTTCAATAATTTCATAAGGCAAGCCTTGTTCTGATTGACTGTTATCGTCTTCAGTAAGTTCTGATTTCTGTTCTTCGGAAGGATTAAGCTCTATTAAATCGTAATCTCCGCTTTCGTCGGGCGGATTATTGGATTTGCCATTATCAAAAAAAATCATAATAGCAATCATGGCAACACCAACAACTGCGCAAAAGATTATTGCCATATATTCCATGCTTCCGTATTTAGATTTATTCAGCCTTTCATTTCTTTTACTCATACTTCCTCCGAATAAATAAACTTACCTTTAATATTGAAAAGCCGGAGTAAAACTCCGGCTTTCCAAATCTAACAAACCGTTATTAGTTCAATTCAGCTTTTTTAACAAGCTTTGCACGTCTAACCTTTGCAGCTTCTTCAGCCTTTGCAAAGAGCATTGTTGCTCTTTCAGGGAAGGACTGAGTAAGTCTTGCATAACGTGTTTCAGACTTAATAAAGTCAACATAGTTAGCTGTGGGTTCTTTGGAATCGATAACGAGCTTCTGTTCTGCTTCAGGATTGTATCTGAACATGTTCCAGTAGCCACATTCAACTGCACGTTTCATTTCTTGCTGACAGTTCTGCATACCGCCCTTAACACCATGCATTTCACAAGGAGCATAGCCAATGATAAGAGAAGGACCGTTATATGCTTCAGCTTCAGAGAGAGCTTTCAATGTCTGGTTCATATCTGCGCCCATAGCAATTTGAGCAACGTATACATAACCGTAAGACATTGCAATTTCAGCAAGGTTCTTTTTGCCGATTGCTTTACCAGCTGCAGCAAATTGTGCTACCTGACCGATATTGGAAGCTTTAGAAGCCTGTCCGCCTGTGTTAGAGTATACTTCAGTATCGAATACCATTACGTTTACGTTTTCGCCGCTTGCAAGAACGTGGTCAAGACCACCGAAGCCGATATCGTATGCCCAACCGTCACCGCCGAAAATCCAAATGGATTTCTTGGAGAGATAATCCTTTTCATCAAGGATAGCTTTGCAAAGGTCACAATCTGCACCTTCGATAGCTTTAACAAGAGCGTCTGTTGCTGCTCCGTTTGCTTTTCCGTCTTCATAAGTATCGAGATATGCTTTTGCAGCTGCTTTGGTTGCTTCAGGAGCATCACCGTTTGCCAACTGTTCAACGTATCCCTTGAGTTTTTCTCTGATTGCTTTCTGGCCGAGAGCCATACCAAGACCATGTTCTGCATTATCTTCAAAGAGAGAGTTTGCCCAAGCGGGACCTCTGCCTGTTTCTCTGTTTACTGTGTAAGGAGTTGCAGGAGCGGAGCCACCCCAGATGGATGAACAACCTGTTGCATTGGAGATATACATTCTTTCACCGAAAAGTTGGGTGATAAGTCTTGCATAAGATGTTTCTGCACAGCCTGCGCAAGAGCCAGAGAATTCGAGAAGAGGTTGTTTGAACTGGCTTCCCTTGATAGAGGTATCAATGAAAGGAAGTTCCTTTGAAGAAACGTTTGCTACTGCATAATCGAATGCTGCTTGTTGGTCAAGCTGACTTTCCTGACTTGTCATTTCGATTGCGCGTTTGCCTTCTTTTGTAGGACATGCTTTCACACAAAGTGTACAACCCATACAGTCAAGAGGTGAAATAGCCATTGTAAATTTAAGAGATTCACCGCCTTTTCCGAGCATTTTTGCGGTGAATTTAGTAGAAGCGGGAGCTGCTGCTGCTTCTTCTTCGTTCATTGCAAAAGGACGAATTGCAGCGTGAGGACATACAAATGCACATTGGTTACATTGGATACAGTTTTCTGCATACCATACGGGAACGTCAACTGCAACACCACGTTTTTCGTATGCAGCGGAGCCTTGAGGGAATGTACCGTCTACGCTGTCCATAAATGCGGATACAGGGAGGCTGTCGCCATCCATTTTTCCAACGGGAACAACGATTTCTTTAACGAATTTAACGAGTTCGGGACGTGTGCCTTCAACTTCAGCTGCAACAGATGTTTCAGTGATGTTTTTCCATGCTGCAGGAACGTCAACTTTAACAATTGCATCGACACCGGCGTCGATAGCATTGTAGTTAAGTTGAACAACGTCTTCACCTTTCTTGAGGTAAGACTTTTTAGCCATATATTTCATATGGTCAACTGCTTCCTCGATAGGAAGAATATCAGCAAGTTTGAAGAATGCGGATTGGAGAATTGTGTTTGTTCTCTTACCCATTCCGATTTCTTTTGCCTTGTCGATAGCGTTAATGATATAGAAGTTAATATCGTTATTAGCAATATATGATTTTGTTTCGGGAGTAAGATGTTTGTCAAGATCTTCAGCTGTCCATTGACAGTTAAGGAGGAATGTACCACCAGGTTTAACGTCTTGAACAATCTTATATCCTTTTACAATGTATGAGGGGTTATGACATGCAACAAAGTTTGCTTTGTTGATGTAGTAAGGAGATTTAATGGGTTTATCACCAAAACGCAAGTGAGAAATGGTGATACCGCCTGTTTTCTTAGAGTCATACTGGAAGTATGCCTGAATGTATTTATCCGTGTTGTCACCGATGATTTTAATGGAGTTTTTGTTTGCGCCAACAGTACCGTCACCGCCAAGACCCCAGAATTTGCAAGCGATTGTTCCTTCTGCTGCTGTGTCGGGAGCGGATTTTTCTTCAAGAGAAAGACCTGTAACGTCGTCAACAATACCGATGGTGAAGTTGTTTTTTGGAGCATCTTTTGCAAGATTTTCATATACTGCAAAAATGCTAGAAGGAGGTGTATCTTTAGAGCCAAGGCCGTAACGACCACCAACTACCGTTGCTTTAACGCCTGTTTGTGCAAGAGCGGTAACAACGTCAATATAAAGAGGTTCGCCGAGAGAACCAGGTTCTTTTGTTCTGTCGAGAACAGCAATCTTTTTACAAGATGCAGGGATAGCTTCTGCAAGTTTTGCAGCAACGAAAGGTCTGTAAAGACGAACTTTAACAAGACCAACTTTTTCGCCTGTAGCGTTCATGTAGTCGATAACTTCTTCAGCAACATCACATATAGAGCCCATTGCTATGATTACTCTTTCTGCATCAGGAGCACCGTAGTAGTTAAAGAGTTTATAGTCAGTTCCGCATTTAGCATTAACTTTGTCCATGTATTCTTCAACAATTGCAGGAAGTGCATCATAATAACCGTTGCATGCTTCTCTGTGCTGGAAGAAAATGTCGCCGTTTTCTGCAGAGCCACGAAGAACAGGATGTTCAGGGTTGATAGCTCTTGCTCTGAATGCTTTAACTGCATCCATATCTACCA
>JAZRPU010000147.1:0-3028 GCA_045649365.1 Eubacteriales bacterium
GCCATAAGAAGAATTGATGGTGTTCTCACAGCAAAACAATATACTGTTCCTATTGACGACGCGGTAGAAAGAGTCAGAAAAGGCGAAATGCCCGAGTTGTCTGTGAGAGAAAAGCATCTTCGTCAATGCTACGTTGTAGCAAAAGAGGGCGCGGATAAAGAAAAAATACGCGAAACGATTGTCACAATGCCCAACTATTTTTCGGATTATATAACTACTGTTGAGTTTATTTCCATGGAAGATTTTGAAAAAAATCATAGTGGGATTCCCCATGGCGGCTCGGTTATCAGGACGGGAATAACGGGCAAAAATAATATAAGCTCTGTGGAATTTTCCTTAAAGCTCGATTCTAATCCCGAATTTACGGGAAGTGTTCTCGTTTCTTTTGCCAGAGCAGCGGTCAGAATGAAAGCCGAAGGTCAAAAGGGATGCAAAACGATTTTTGACATTCCTCCTGTTTATCTTTCATCAAAAACCCCTGACGAGCTTTACTCAACAATGCTTTAAACGTAAAAAATGCTGTTGCAAAACGTTGGCAACAGCATTTTTTGTAATAGTGCTTTTAAAAACATTTTCCTTTTTTGCAATCTTCGGTTTTTCCGCAACGATAGCAAATTTCATTCTGGCAGCTACCGTGAGTGAAAAACTCATGAATATTTTTAACTGTGGTTTCGGCTATATTGGAAAGGGCTTCTTCCGTTAAAAAAGCTTGGTGAGAGGTAACTATAACGTTTGGCATAGAAATCAATCGTGCTAAAGTGTCGTCTTGCATAATGTGGTCGGAGTTATCTTCAAAAAACCATTCTGCTTCTTCTTCGTAAACGTCAAGACATGCCGCTTTTATCTTTTGAGATTTTATTCCCGAAAGAAGGGCTTCCGCGTTTACTAAAGCGCCTCGGGATGTGTTTATTAAAACAACTCCTTTTTTGCATTTTTGTATAGCGCTTTCATCTACGAGATGATACGTGTCTTCGGTGAGAGGGCAATGCAGGGAAATGATGTCGCTTTTCTCCCAAAGCTCTTCAAGTGGAACGTATCGTGTGCTTTCTAACGCTTCCACTTGAGGAGAGGGAAATTTATCGTATGCCAAAACGTTCATTCCGAAGCCTCGGCAGATATCAATAAAAACTCTGCCGATTCTACCTGTTCCTATAACTCCTACGGTTTTACCGTGGAGGTCAAATCCTGTTAATCCCGATAAGCTGAAATTAAATTCTTTTGAACGGTTATATGCCTTGTGGATTCTTCTTACAGAGGCAAGAAGCAAAGCCATTGCATGTTCCGCTACCGCATAAGGAGAATATGCGGGAACTCTTAAAACGTGAAGCTTTCCGTATGCTGCTTTAACGTCAACGTTGTTGAAGCCTGCGCATCTGAGGGCGAGCACGCTCACTCCCATTTTGTGCAACTGATTAATTACTGCTTCATCTGCGGTGTCGTTAACGAATGCGCAAACACCGTCGAAGCCTTTTGCCAGTCCAACGGTGTCTTCGTTGAGCTTTGTTTCAAAAAATTTGAATTTTATACCGTATTCTTTGCCGTATTTTTCAAAAAAAGGCTTATCGTAAGGCTTTGTGTCAAAAAAAGCGAAATTCATTTATATATCTCCTTTGCGTTCTTTATGTATTGTTCCTGTTATTTGAGATAATAATACCATTGTTTTTTTACCGCTTTCTGTAACAAAATCACATAAAATATCGGTGGGAATTATAAAACGATAAAAACTATAATACGGAATAAAACAATTAATAAATAATAAAAATGTTTTTTGGAAAAAGTAACCTGGTTACAGAATATATCTAATATTATGTGTAAAATAAAAACACAATAAACAATAATATTTTGGAGGTTTTATTTATGTGTGAAACAAGATTTTACGTTTGCGAGCATTGCGGGAATATTGTTGGAATGATTCATTCTTCAGGGGTTCCGCTTATGTGTTGCGGTCAGAAAATGAAAAAGCTTGAAGCTGGAGTTGTTGAAGCAAGCCGCGAGAAGCATATCCCCGAAGTTGCTATTGAGGGTAACACGGTTAAAGTTACTGTTGGATCAGTTATTCATCCTATGACTGAAGACCATTCTATTCTTTGGGTATATCTTTTGACAGACAAGGGTGGACAACGTAAATGCCTTGAAGTTGGAAAAGAGCCTGTTGTGAGCTTTTCCGTTGCTGATGAAAAGCCATTGGCAGTTTATGCATACTGCAATCTTCACGGTTTGTGGATGGCTGAAATCTAAAAAAACTCTTTGGATTGTGGCACTCTATGAAATATAGAGTGCCACAATAATATTTTTGTGTGTATTTGTGTGTATTATAAATTGAAAAATAAAGCATTTTTGTTGTGGCATTCTTGCCGTGGGATTGATTTAATAAGTGAATTGAAAATAAAAAACACCAAATAAAAAGCTTCGTAGCTATTGACAAATTAGAGCAAATGTGGTATCATAATGCAGAAAGCGGAAGTGTATGTGCGCATCTATGGCTTTTTAGAAAAGGTAAAAATATAATTATCTTTGTTTCTGCTTTCTGAAGTTCCCGCTGGGATAAATAAGGAGCTAATGTTTAAAAATGGAAAAACAAGAAAAAAACACTAAAGAATATTATACAATAGATTTAGTTCACATTTTTAAAGTTTTGTGGCAAAAAGCGTGGGTAATCGCTTTAACAGGAATAATAGCGGGTGCTATAGGATTTTCCATAGCGGCTTTTGCAATTGCTCCTACTTATTCCTCATCTATAATGTTGTATGTAAATAATAGCTCATTCTCCTTGGGGAATACAAGCTTCAGTATAAGTTCTTCTGAAATTACAGCGGCTCAAAGTCTTGTTAAGACTTACGGCGAAATTTTGAATAACAGAACCACATTAGAACGTGTTATTGAAAAATCAGGAATTTCGTATAATTATAAAGAATAACCGCAACAGGATCATTGAAAACAGAGGAGCAGAGCATCCGGTACAATGAGTTTTACACACCTTCACGTCCATACTGAATACAGCCTGCTCGACGGGATGAGCAGGATATCC
>JAZRPU010000148.1:0-3178 GCA_045649365.1 Eubacteriales bacterium
TAATTATACAAAATGCAAATTTTGTATAATTAAGGGAGGAGGATAATTTAAACAATATGGTCAAATAGTCAAATCAGAGAGAATTTTATAGATATTACGGAATGTAGCTTTTGCTCTTCAATTGGATAATACTCATTCATGTCTGAGTATTTTGCATTTTCTAATTCATCTTTTTTATATCCCATTTCTTCCAAAGAAGTTTTTTCATATAATTCTTTGAAATTCTCGAAAACGTTAAGTCCAATTACTTTTACAGCAATTTTTCTTTTGTCATTTGTGTTTGTAAATTCTATAATATCTTCTAATTTAATTCTTTTCCGTTTTTCATCATATAATCTTACCTCGATTGTTTTTTCTCCGGAAGAAATCATTTCAAAAGGTTTATTAGCTAATTTCATATAATGTATTTTAAGATTATCAGTTTGTGAATGCTTTTCTTCTTCTGACGATGATACTTTTTTTTCATATAAATTATGTAGCATATTGAAAGATATCATTTTAGGCAAAGGTTTTCGTATTGCTGCAAAAATAATTGAGCCAATTACAATTCCTCCTGCTATTCCTAAAGCTGTCAAAATAGTATTGAAACCATATTCATAGAATTTAGCAAAATCCTTTGATATCAGACTTTGCATTGTGTAATATAAGCTTCCTCCAGGAACCAAAGGCACAACACAGGTTGTTAGTAAAATGGTTGATGGAAGCTTAATTTTTATTGCAACACATGATGAAAAAATAATAGCAAATATTGATGCAAATAAATTTGATGTGAATATACCACAGTCAAAACTATCAAAAATAAGTACAACGCCCCAAGTGAGCATTCCTCCTAGACAGCATATAGGAAGCGAAGAAGCTTTTATTTTGAAAAGCATTCCAAATCCCAATGTTCCAAAAGTAGCGGCTATTAATGTTGTGATGTAATATTCCATCATACACCTCCAAACCAAAGCAAAGCTACAGAAAAACCAAATGCGATGGCAAGAGCAATTATTATTGATTGAAATAATTTAAGCGCACCAGATATTAAATCCCCGTTGAAAATATCTCTTATTGAATTTCCAAAAGCTATACCTGGTATCAAAATCATAATTGTTCCTATCATTACTTTGTCTGTGTTTTGAGCTAATCCAATATAAACTGACATTATAGATAAAAAGCCCGCTGCAAAAGATTGTATTGTTGTAATTGCAATTTTATTTAAATGCTTCGGAATTAAACCTCCGATAGTCAATACAAGGATTTCAACAATAGCACCAGAAATTGCATCTCTATAGCTACCACCAAAAAACATAGCAAACGCTGAAACCGCTATACAAGCTCCTAAATAGCTTATATATTTAGAATATGGTGTTGCTTTTTTTGCTTCTTCAATTATTTCCATTGCTGTTTTTCTTGACGGTGTTTCTCTGCAAAGCCTTCTTGAAACATCGTTCAATCTTTCGAGTTTGAATAAATCATTATCTGTGTCATATACTCTTCTGATTTGTGATGAATATTCTCCGTCAGGCATTCTGATAGCTGAAATAATAACCGAAGTAATGCAAAAAACTTCTACGTGTTTTGCCCCGTATGAGCGACATATTCTGTTTATTGTATCTTCAACACGATAGACTTCGCCACCGTGTCTTAATATATGTTCTCCTACATCCAAAGCTGTGCATAAAATATCATCTGCTGATATATAGCTTTCAACGCTCATAAATTTGCTGTGTCTCCCCCGCTATAATTGTCAAATTTTAACATTTTGGAAACGTTTGTAACGTCCCCTGCTCCCATGAGAATATACATCTCCCCTTCTTTCGCATTGCGTGATATATATTCTGCTGCATTTTTTAAAGAGTCTATATAAAGACTATTTTCCACCGATACGGAAAGTTTTTCTGTATCATAACCTAAAGTGTTATTTTCTCTTGCGGCGTATGTGGGTAAGAAAATTGTTTGAAAATTATTATTTTTATTCTCTTTATTAAAAATTTCTGAAAAGATGTTGAAGAAATCTTTTAATCTGGTATATGTATGTGGTTGAAAAATACATATTATTTTTTTCATTCCAAGATTTTTTGCTGCATCAAGTGTGGCAATAATTTCATCGGGATGGTGGGCATAATCATCATATATAGATGCACCATTTATTTTACCTAAAAACTCAAATCGTCTTTTTATTCCTTTGAAATTTTTAAGTCCTTCGGATATTGTTTCTATAGATATACCAGATTCAATTGCGGCGCATATCGCGGCAAGAGCATTTGACAAATTATGTGTTCCCGGAACAAAAAGTTCAAAAAAGCCAAGCTTCTCATTGTTGTGATACAACTCAAATATCGTTTTTCCACAGGATATAACAACATTATTGGGATAATAATCGGCACATTTGTTTTGTGTGGAATAAGTTATTATTGTTTTTTTGCTTCTTTCAGCGCATTCCAATGCATCTTCAGAATCTATATTAACAATAACTTTTTCAGTTTCGGAAGCAAATTTGATAAAAGATGATTTCATAGAATTGATATCTTTGAAATAATCAGTATGATCTAAACTTACGTTCAAAATAATTGATATACGGGGTTTAAAATTCAAAAAAGAATCTTTATACTCACAAGCCTCAAAGATTAAATCTTTTGTATCTCCAATTTTATATGCAGAATTTATAGAGGGCAAAACCGCACCCATCAATATGGTGGGTTGTTTATTTATATCTGCTAAAAAAATTTCTGACAACATTCCGCTTGTTGTTGATTTTCCGTGTGTGCCTGAAACTCCAATAGAGTTTGTAAATAAATCTATAATTTCACCTAAAAACTCTCCGCGATATATAATGGGAATATGATTTGACAAAACATTCTTATATTCTTCATCGTCTTCTCCTATAGCTGCAGTACAAACACAAAAATCCGCACCTTTAGAATTTTCAACAGATGTATCATAAAATACAGGGATGCCTCTTTCGGAAAGAAGTTCTGTTGTTTCGCTTTTTGTTCTATCGTATCCAAATACGTATGCTCCTTTACTTTTAAGTAAAAAAGCGATTGCATACATACTAATTCCGCCGATTCCTAAGAAATAAATTTTTTTATTTTCATATTTATTAAATTTCACAGGGTACCTCGTTAACAAATAATTTAATGGAATAATTAATTTTAAAGTGTCAAAAATAAAAATATATCACTTATATAGA